>JAFIGB010000055.1 GCA_020831705.1 Candidatus Sumerlaeia bacterium
CCGTTGTCCTGAAACATGGTCGTTCGTCCCAAACATGATCAACCCGCCACGCAACAAACACCATGCACCAAAAACCCCGAAGGGGTGACCACATGACAGCCCGGGGCAACGCCCCGGGTAAAACCACGATATATTGAAGCCCTGAAAGGGCGACACAATACATGCCCTCCGGGGGGATCGAATCTCATGGAATCACGGGGGGATGGTGCTGGGGCGGAATCCGTTGTCCTGAAACATGGTCGTTCGTCCCAAACGTGATCAACCCGCCACGCAACAAACACCATGCACAAAAAAACCCCGAAGGGGTGACCACATGACAGCCCGGGGCAACGTCACGGGGCGGCGCATGACACCGGTCTCAATCCAATATATACCGCTCGTCAAATTCAACTTCGTGTTTTATCATGAACTGAATATATTCGTCGCGAAAATCCAACCGCCGATGGTGTTTCTCCTGGTTGTCAATGTACCGACAAACATGGCCCACCTGTGACTGGCTGACGGAGAAGGCCCCATATCCTGATTGCCAATAAAAATCCCAATACTCCGCACCCATGGTCTTGATCCACTTTGACGAGGATTTCTTCACGTCCTCGACGACCTGCTTCAGGGCGTAATTCGGCGACAACACAAACAGCGCGTGAACATGATCCGGCATTCCCCCAATACGAATCGCCGGGCATTCCATGTCCCTGAAAATTCCTGCCTGATAGGCATACAATTTTGACCGAACCGACGCATCTATCATGTTCCGACGGTTCTTTGTTCCGTAAACAAGGTGAACGAGGTTCTTCGACAAGGACGTGGGCATTGCATTTCTCCAGAAGGATATTTTCCACCCCCGGATTGATCGCCGCCGCTGTTGTCTATTTACCGACGATCCCGAGGATCTTGTCCGCGATTTGCTCGGGCAACAGGCCCAGGTCCCGGTACAATTCCTTTGGCTGGCCGTGGTCCACGAACCTGTCGGGAAGCCCGAAAACATGGGCGCGGCGGGGGGAATTTTCCTCACCCAACAACTCGTTCACCGCGCTGCCAAAACCGCCACGGATCGTGTTGTCCTCGGCGGTGAACAGGAAATCGTGGGTTTCCGCCAGGTCCAGAATCATCTCCCTGTCGAGGGGCTTGACGAAACGGGCGTCGGCAACGGTCACCGGATGGCCGAGTTTTTCCTCCAACAGCACCGCCGCCTCCTCGAAATGGCCGACCATGATGCCAATGCCGAGCAGCGCAATGCTTTTGCCCTTTTGGAGAACCTCGCCCCGGCCAATTTCCAGGGCGGGGTATTCGGTGCTTGCCAGGTCGATGTCGCCCGTGGAGTTCCCGCGGGGGTAACGCATGGCGGAGGGGCCATCGTTGTATTCCAACTGCGTGCGGACCATCCGGCGAAGCTCCTGCTCGTTGCGCGGGGCCATGAGAACCATCTCGGGCACCATGCGCAGGTAACTCAAATCGAAGGTGCCGTGGTGGGTCGGACCATCGGCCCCCACAAGGCCACCACGATCGAGAACAAAGCGCACCGGCAGGTGCTGGAGCGCCACGTCGTGGATGATCTGGTCGAAGGCACGCTGCAGGAAGGTCGAGTAAATGGCGCAGAATGGAATCAACCCGTCGGCCGCCATGCCTGCTGCCATGACAACGGCGCATTCCTCGGCAATACCAACGTCGTAGAACCGATCGGGGAAGGCCTGGGCGAAGAAGTCCGTGCCTGTGCCCCCGGGCATCGCTGCGGTAATGGCGACCAGGTTCTTGTGCTCCTCGCCGAGTTCCACCAGCGTGCGCCCAAAAACCTTGGTGTAGGGGTCGGGGGCGCTGGATTTGGCCATCTCCCCCGTTTCAATTTTCATGTTCGCCTTGGCGGCGTGGTACTTAATCGGGTCGGCCTCGGCATAATCGAGGCCCTTCCCCTTTTTCGTGATGACATGGAGGCAGATCGGGCCGTCAAGCCGGCGGACTTTCCGAAGCGTCGTCACCAACTCATCAAGATCATGCCCATCGATGGGGCCGATGTAGCGGAAGCCCAGTTCCTCGAAGAAAAGCCCGGGGACCATCATCCCCTTCACCGCTTCCTCGATATTGTGGGCAGCGGAGATGGCCCGCTCCCCCATGAGGGCACGAACCACCTTCTTGATGTCCTGCTTGATGTGGTTGTAGGCGGGGCTGGTGATGACGTTGTTCAGGCCCTTGTGGACGGCCCAGACGTTGTCACTGATCGACATTTCGTTGTCGTTGAGGATGACGAGCATGTTGGTCCTGCGGTGCCCGGCGTTGTTGAGGGCCTCGTAGGCCAGCCCGCCGGTCATTGCGCCGTCGCCAATGAGGGCCACGACCTTGTTCTTCTTCCCAAGGGTGTCGCGGGCCTGGGCCATGCCGTAGGCGGCGGCAATGGAGGTCGATGCGTGCCCGGCACCGAAGGCGTCGTATTCACTTTCCGAGCGCTTGAGGAACCCGGAAAGGCCGCCGTGCTGGCGGATGGTGTCGAAGTCCTTGTTGCGGCCGGTGAGGATCTTCCAGGCGTAGGCCTGATGGCCCACGTCCCAAACCACCCGGTCCTCGGGAAGATTGTAAACGTGGAGGAGGGCCACGGCAATTTCCACCGCTCCGAGGGGCGCCCCGAAGTGGCCACCTTTTCGGGCGATGACCTCGATCATGCGGGTACGCACCTCGCCGGCGAGCTGGATGAGCTGCTCGGTGGTGAGCTTGCGGATCTGTTCCGGCTTGATGGAGTCGAGAAGCCCCGCCAACCTTGCAGGGACGGTTTCCTCTCGGGAGTCATCTGCATGGAGACCAAGGGGAAGGGGTTCAGCGTGTGAGGACATATTTCGTGGAGCCAACTTTCAGTAACGCGCCTTTGGGGAGGGTGGATGCCCATGATGGGCCGATTCGGCCATCGTAACACGCCCGGGGCAATTGCCGGGCCTGATCAAGCAGGTTCATTGGAAGTCTTCGACTTCCAATTCATCCCCTTCATCACCAACAACGACTTGAATTTTCCGTTCCAGGGCATCAAGGCGCTTGAGGGCGCCCTCGCCGATTTTCTTGCCTTCGAGATAAAGATCGATGCTTTTCTCCAGGTCGGTTTCCCCGGATTCCAATTGTTCCACGATCTTTTCGAGCCGCTCCAGTGACTTCTCGAGAGTTGCTTCCCTGCCAGATTCATCGGCTGATTTCTTTTTTGTGCTGGTCACAATTCTCTCCTGGTGCGGCACAACAAGACGCTGGCATGAAGCAAGATGGGTCGGTGAGTCAAGCGGGTGTTTTTGGTCGCCACGATGGAAGACCCCCCGGGAAGGGGCCGAATCGTTAAAAACGGAGGGTAAAACGTGGGCCCATCACCCCCCCTCTTTCACCCGGGCGGTTCCTCCTTGCCATTGACAGGCAGGGGCGGTGTGCCGACATAAGGGACACGAAGCCTCCGGGACAACATCAGGAGGGAGGTCGCCTCCGACCCTGTCCTCACGAAAAACATGGCGGCAACAACAAGCTGCCCATTGAAGGGAAACCCAACATTTGAGCCAGATTGAGCAGAAACTGTTCCTCGAAAAGGACGAAGTCAGGGACTTTGCAAGCCGTAATGAGGCAAAATTGCTCGAATTGGAGAAACAGTTCAACGCCCGCATTGTCCTGCGTGGCAACGTGCTCAAGGTCATTGGCACCCATGACGAGGTCGAAAGCGCCACCGATCGCATCAAGCAGATCCTGGAGGTGCAGCGCAAGGGGGGTGGATTGAGCCCGACCCAGTTCCGTCAGGCCGTCCGTCACAGCGTCGCCCGGCCCGGGAGAACCCGCGCCGCCACCACTGCCGTCGTCCCCACCAATCCCGGGGACAATGGCGAGGACACCGAGGGCTACGACAAGCCCCTTTCCGAACTTTTCCTCGACGGGATTCCGGTCCCCCTCAAACGACGTCGCCTCAGCCCCATCACGCCGGGGCAGAAGCGCTACATCGACATGATCCGCAAGAAGGACATTGTCTTCGGAATCGGCCCCGCCGGGACGGGGAAGACCTATCTGGCGGTGGCCATGGCGGTGAGCATGCTGATCTCCGGGAAGGTCAGCCGCATCATCCTTTGCCGCCCGGCGGTGGAGGCGGGGGAAAAGCTGGGCTTCCTCCCCGGTGATCTTCAGGAGAAGCTCAATCCCTACGTTCGCCCCCTTTACGATGCCCTGTATGAAATGATGGATGCGGAAAAGATCCGCCAGGCACTGGAAACCGGTGTCATCGAAATTGCGCCACTGGCTTTCATGCGCGGCCGCACCCTGAACAACGCCTTCGTGATTCTTGACGAAGGCCAGAACACCACACCGGAACAGATGAAGATGTTCCTCACGCGACTGGGCTTTGAGTCCAAGGCGGTCATCACCGGCGACGTGACCCAGATCGACCTTCCCAACAGTGCCCGCTCGGGGTTGATTCAAGTCCAGCGGGTGCTCGGTCATGTGGACGACATCGGGTTTGTCCACTTCAACGAGGTTGATGTCGTGCGCCATGATCTGGTGATGAAGATCATTCGTGCCTACGAGCAGTTCGACAACGCTGGCCAAGATCCGAAAGAGGTTGGCAACAAGAAGCCATGAGAATCGTTCCGCTGCAACGGGAGGTGGCCAAGACCCCCTCCGTCCGCACGGCCGGAACAGGGGAAACGCAGGTTCCTCCTGGTCCGGGGCGTTGGGTGGTGCTTGCCGCCATCTACCTCCTTTCGGTTCTGATCACCGCCCCGTTTCTCGTCAACAAGCCCCCCACTCCGAGAGAAGGTGAGCAGGCTCCAGCCCGTGGTATCCGGGCGGAGGTCACCTTCAGCGCCGAATTGCCGAGCCTCCGCGAGGCCTGGGAGGCCCGCCGGGATCGCCAGCACACCCGGGTGTGGCGCTACGATGGCGGCGTCGGGAATCAGGCTCAGGAGCGCCTCGAAAGCATTCTTGAGCGGGCTGCCGAGTTTGATCTTTCCGGCAATACAGAAGATATTATTCGCGACTTCCGCAGGGACATCCCCGCCCTTCGCGACATCAGCGACGAGCGAATTGGTGAGACCATTCGCCTCCTCCAGGACCGTCGCATGCGTGATTCCCTTCGGGAAATCATCGACCTGGCCTACTCGCGCCATGTGGTAACGGCCGAGCTTCCCCTTTACCAGGAACACCGCCAGCGGGGGGTACTGGCGATCATCAATGAGAACCAACTGCCCCGGCAGACGGACCTGGCACCGGGTCAGGAGCGGTATCTTCGTTATCCGGTCGACCGCCTTTCCTGGCCTGAGACGTTGCTGCTCCGGGTTTATGAGAAACATTACGACGGGCGACCCCGCGAGGTGGACGAAACGATTGCCCTGCGGGTCCTCCAGTCCATTGTCCGCCCCGCATTGATCCGGGACACGGAAGCAACCACGCGCCAGTTCGAGCAGTTCGATGAGGACAACTTTACCCGTGATTTCCGGGAGGGCCGCCTGCTTGTCTCCCCCTCCGATTCCCCCGAGACCATTAATGCCGAGACGGCGCTGATTCTCCGCGAGCATCGCCGTGCGGTGGACCTCCAGCACCGGTTTCGTCTCCTCGGTCATTCGGCGTACGTCCTTATTGTCTTCCTGATCCTTGGCTTTTACGTCAGCAAGTTCAGCCAGGAGCTTCGCTTCACGATCTATAACACGCTTCTGATTTCCCTGCCGGTGCTGCTGGCGTTGTGTGCGCAGTTCGTGGTGATCCTGGTGGCGGAGGGAAGCTTCGAGACCGTTGGCTACCTGTTCCCTGCGGGTGCGATTGGAATGCTGGGGGTGCTGCTCCTGGAAGTCCGCATGGCGCTGTTGCTGGTGACCTGGGGTTGTCTCCTCATGGGCCTGCAGGTGGACCTGCAATTTGAATACGTCGTGGTGGCGCTCTTCGGTGGCTATACAGCCGTGGCGGCGCTACACACGCTCCGCAAGCGGTGGGACGCATTCCGCGCGAGCGTCCTTGTCGGTATCGCCAACATGGCGGTGGTTCTTGTGTTGTCCTTCGTGGAAAACCCCCTCGGCGTTCCCCCCGTGGACAAGGCATTCGTCGCCTTCGTTGGTGGTATTGCGACCTTCCTGGTGCTGGCAATCCTGCCGCTGATCGAGCGGTTCGGCATTCTGACGGATATACAGCTTTTGGAGATGAGCGGCCTGCATCACAAGCTTCTCCGCGATGTGGAGGAGCAGGCACCGGGAACGTGGCAGCATACGCTCAACGTGGCGAAGCTTGCCGAGGCGGCGGCGACGGAAATTGGCGTGAACTATCTGCTGGTGCGCGCGGGGTGTTACTTCCACGACATCGGCAAGGTCCGGAAACCGGAATTTTTCACGGAAAACCAGAATTCACCCGAGGACAAGCAGCGCCACGATTCCCTCAAGCCAATCATGTCGGCCCGCGTGATCATGAACCACGTCAAGGAGGGTGCGGAAATGGCCCGGGCCTACGGCCTTCCCATCCGCATCATTGACTTCATCACCCAGCACCACGGCACGAGTATCATTCAATATTTCTATATGAAGGCGCAGAAGGCCCACGAGTCAGGGGAAGTGAAGGAAGCCCCCCGCCAGGAGGATTATCGCTACCCCGGCCCCAAGCCCCAGACCATCGAAGCCGCCATCGTCATGCTTGCCGACAGCGTCGAGGCCACGGCCACGGCCAAGCTTTCCTCGCGCACCGTGCGGGAGGACGAAATTCGCAAGATCGTCTACGACACCATTCTTGAAAAGTTCAACGACGGGCAGTTCGACGAATGTAACCTGACCCTTCGCGACCTGACGGTCATCCGCCAGACGTTCATCCGCGTGCTCAAGTCACGTTTCCACACCCGCATCGATTACCCGAAAAAGTCCCCCGCCCAGGGAGCCCGCAAGCAGCCCAGGGACAAGTCGAAGGACCGTATATCCAAGGAAAAGCAGAAGGATTCCGACGTGTCGGAAGACTCCTCACCAGATGGCCTGAAGATGCCCGCGATGGAGGAGGAGTCTGCCGGGAAGCAGCCCTGATGCCGTCCCTCCACTCATCCCCCGAACTTGTCCACACCGGTCAATAACATGGCGAAAAGGTTGTTCGCCACGTGGAGCATGACAGCCCACCGCAGACCATGGCGTGCCTTCACAACGCCGAAAATTATCCCCAGCCCCAGGATTTGCAGCTCCTTGATACCGTGGGGTTCCAGATACCCCACATGCCCCAGCGACCAGATCGCGGAGGAAACAAGAATGGCACCGGGAACGCCGAGGAATGTCTTCTCCAGGGCGCCCTGCATGCCTCCACGGAAAATCAGTTCCTCAAGAATGGCAAGGATGACAACGAAGACGGTTAGGGCGGCGAATTCCACCCAGGGGCGCGCGACAATATCGGCGAGGAAAAAATCCTCCGACATTTCGACCTCGGTGGTGACCTGAAAGAACTGGATGGAGAGAACCGACCACGCCATGGTCGCCGTGAGAAATACGGGGAACTCGAGGGTTCGCTGCCACATGGGAAACCTCCCCGACCGGTCCCGTTCCACCGAGATGGGCCAGGAGGCGAGGGAGATGATGATCATCACAAGGGAAACCAGGATGAGGGGGCCGAGGATCGTCATGGAGGCCGTACCTCCCACCAAAAAGGCCCATCCCGTCAGCACCAGAACAAGGGGAACGAGAAAGAGCATCCACTTCCAGATCAACGCCGATGGGGAGCGCTCCAGATTTTCCAGCAATGAAGGTTGAAAAACGACGCGAAAGAGCGCCCAGGCCATGAGGCCAACAAGGGCGAAGCCGTAAAGTGTCTGGGCGATGTCGGGGTAACTCATTTGATCGTGCGGGATTTCCCCCCGAGGACATGGGCGGCGTGGGTGTGTTACCCGTTGCGGTGGTCCGGCCGCCGGGGCAACATGCTTGCCGTTCGCCGGGAGTTGTCAATGCAATGCCCGCCGAAACCTTCCACCATCGGCATGGGAACGTGATGAGTACCGAAACCGAAAACCAGGAAAATTCAGCAGAAGAACAGTCGTGGGGCATCCCCCCGGGACACCGGGTGTATGGGTACCATCATGGCGAACCACCCCCCGACCTGATGAAGCCATGGCACTTCGATCCGAAAAGCCACCCCGCCCCCATGCCCACCCAACAGACTGCAACGGCGCCATCACCGGGACCGTCCAACCCCGCGCCTCCTCCCCGACAATTGCCTCCCAATCAACCACCTCCTCCCCAACAGGCAAGTGGGGCTCCACAACAAGATGCATGGCGGGAGCAGGCCACCGAACCGGCACCCGCCTTTGATTCCCGCTGGCTTCCTCCCCCGCTGGGGCCTGCCCTCACGCCCACGGAGCGGATGGAACAACTTCAACAACTCGGTGCCATCCCCCCCCATCCCGGTGACCGGGAGCAACAATGAGGATTTCCCAGGGCACCGTATTACGTCTTGCAGCAACGGTCACGCTCCTGCTCTGGGCGTGGCTTGTCTATATCTATTTCCTGAGGACCAACACGGTCCTCCTCCACCACCCCGCCCAACCCTTCGGAATCTTTGGCGCCCTCCTTGGCAGCTATACATTCTCGCTGGCCAATACCCCCCCGCTGGAGATGATTCAGGTCCTTGTGGCAACGATCATGGCGGGGTACCTTGGGTGTCTTGTATTGCGCATCCTTGGCCTTCGCCTTCGATGGTGGGAGGAAATCCCCCTTGGATATACACTGGGGTTCGGCGTGGCGGGCGTTGCCCTCGTTCTCCTCACCATGGCCGGGCTTCTATACACCATCACGACATGGATTCTGATGCTTGGCCTGCTTGGCGGGGCCTGGTGGTTGTCGCGGCGACCTCCGGTACTTTTTAACGAGCGCCTCCCCGCCACCGACTTTGATGCGACTGAACCGGACTTCGTTGCCTTGTGGCGCAACCAACCCATGTGGAGGAAGGCCTCCACCATCGTCCTGGCCGCATTGGCCCTCCTGATCACGGGAACAACCTTCTGGCATGCCGTGTTTTTCCCGGAAACCTACTGGGATTCGCTGATTTTGTACCTTGGTTACGGGCGCATGACCTTCCTGGAAAACGCCTTCCCCTTCAAGGCCGAGGCGCAGGTTGGCATCGGTCTCGGCGCCAATTACCCCCACCTTTACTCAACGTGGGGCGCGGGGGCATCGATGCTCTTTAACAACTGGAGCGACCTGCACCAGCGTTTCGCTGCGCCCCTGGCGGGCCTTGTCGCCATGGTGCTTGTCTATCATACCTGCCTCCGGGTCTGGCGCGACCACCTTGTGGCCTCCATGGCGGCGCTGCTATACAGGGCACTTCCCAACGGCCTGGCGTACACAACGTATGCCTCCGATTACGCCTTTGCGATTCTGTTTTGTGCGATGTTCCTCCACGCCATGGTGATCTTCCTCCAGCGGCGCACCTGGGGAACATACGCCCTCTTCACCCTCGTGCCCGCCATCAGCATGCACCTGAATTATCTCATGGGCATTCTTTGGCTGCCATGGCTCGTGGTGATGATCCTTCTTCCCCTTCTTTCCCGGGGGCGTACCGCCGGCTGGCGCTTCGGACACCTTGTCCTCCATCGCCGTATCTGGGCGATCTATCTCGTCGCCATTGTCATTGCGACACCGTGGTATATACGCAACACGGTGCTCACGGGAAATCCAGTCTATTCGTTCTTCCCCGAGATCTTCACGGCGAGCGTCCGCATCAATCCCGAGGTGCTCCGTTCCGCGGAACTGGAATGGTTCCGCAACGGCGACGGCATCGGGCGGCTGGCGGAACTGCACCGCGACTGGGAAGTTGGCGACGAGCGGGACGAGGGCTCGCCCGAGTACCGCAGGGAGGCGTCCCTGCGCCACCGCATCAGCGCGTCCCACACCTTCTGGATGGGCTTTGACATCATCCGCCCCACGGAAACGGAAATTCGCGTGGGAAGTTGGCCCTGGCGGGCCATGCACCTCCTGCATGTGTTCAGTGCCGACCCCGTCGAGACACGTCCTCTTTCCAAAAACGTCTTCCTTTTTCGGTACCACCACTCCTACAAGATGATGCCGCTTTTTCCCGCCCTCCTGTTCCCGGCGATTGCGGCCTGGATCATCTGGCTTGCCCTTCGTGCGGGGCGGCGACGTCTTGCCCTCGACCCCGTGGAGGCGATCGCCATCGTGGGCACACTTGTCGTCGTCCTTTCCCACCTTGGATATATGTATATACTGGCGGATTTTTATCTGTACCAGATTATCGGCATGATTGGCCCTGCGGCCGTGCTGGCAGGCGGCCTGATCGCCCTGGCCGCACGGGGCTTCCGCCACCAGTGGTTCCTGGCCGCACTTGTCCCGATGATGGTTTTTATGGCCATCTCACCCGGGATGACATTCGGCCTCATGGGGTTCAAGTTCAGCCGCGGGAATGCCGTCGTGTATGGACAACAATACAGCCCCTTCGCCCTGGATGCCTTCCGCAACCCCGGCCTGCCTCCACCCCTGTTTCTTCGCATGCAGTATGGGGAATCACCGGACGTGTGGGACCACATCAATGCCAACCTTCAGGGCGAGCGCCTCCTTACCCACGAAAACCGCCATTACGTTTTCGACCCGTCGATCACCCTGGTGCACCTTGATGACTGGGATATACAACAGGGGTATGACCTCGAAAATCCCGAGGAAATTTACCGGTTTTTGAGGGATCAGAACCTTGAGTATTATCTGAGAACGGAAAACGAGGCGCGCCACCACATCAACAGCCGCCTTGGCATGCATCTCCTTGAGGAGGCCGGATGTCTCGAACGGATCCTCACTGCCGGAACGGACGTACTGTTCCGCCTCCGGGCACCAACAGGCGACTGATTTAGTTCTTCACGCACTTGTTGACGAGCGATCCAAGCCTGTCGATGCGGACCTCGACCACGTCGCCCTCGGTGAGATAGATTTCAGGATTTCTATACGTACCAACACCCGCAGGCGTCCCGGTGGAAATCACGTCGCCCGGTTCGAGCGTCATCGCCTGGGAGATGAAGGAAATCAGGTGCGCGATGGGAAAGATCATCTCGTTGGTGTTTGACTTCTGGAGGACCGTTCCATTCACCAGGCAGGAAAGACCCAGGTTCTGGGGGTCGGGTATTTCGTCGGGCGTGACGATGGAGGGGCCGCAGGGACCGGACCCATCGAAGCCCTTCGCCCGTGACCACTGGCGTTCCGTCGCCTGTATATCACGGAGGGACACATCGTTGACGATCATATATCCACCAACATGCTTCATGGCCGTGCGCTTGGTCACCCGCCGTGCCGTTTTCCCGATGACAACGCCCAGTTCCGCCTCGTAATCGACCTTGGAATCGAGCTTGAGGGGGAGGAGTATATCGCCTCCATGGCCAACGAGGGAGGTGGCGAATTTGTTGAAAACCATCGGTTTTTTCGGCGCTTCGCGGTTCTGCTCGGTGCAGTGATCCTTGTAATTCAGCCCGATGCAGAGGAACTTTCCGGGCCGCTGGATCGGGGGAAGCCAGGTGACATCCTTCTTGTCGAGGAGGATCTTCGCGCCGTCTGTTCCGGGGCGGGCGAGACGCTTGGGCTCGGCGGAAATCTGGTTGAGCAACTTGCGCAGGGCCTTCTCCGACTTGGGAAGGTTCTGAAAGTAGGTCAGGGAATCGGCAAAAAAGCCGACCTCCTGCTCCTTGAAATCGAAAGCCTTCGCGGCCTCCTGCACACGGAGGATTCGCTGGCGCAACTCCACGCCAAAAAAAATGCCGGTGGATTCATGGGAAACGGTACACAAGCGCATTAGTCGTATCTAAGTGCCTCAACGGGATCTAGCCGGGCGGCCTGCCAGGCGGGAATTATGGATGCAGCAATGCAGATCAGGAAGGAACACACCGCCATCAGGATGATCAGGTTCGGCTCGACAATCACAGGGAGGCGGTCCAACCCGTAGACACCCGCAGGCAGCTGGAAAATTTTGTCTATATCACCCGCCACGAAGCCACAAAGTCGCAGGCCCCAGACGACACCCAGGGATGTACCCACAAGCCCGATGAGGGAGCCCTGGAACATGAAGATCGTCATGATGGAAACACGCGACGCTCCCATCGATTTCAGGATACCAATATCACGGGTTTTCTGGACAACCGTCATCACAAGAATACCGATGATGTTGAGCGCGGCCACGATGACGATGAGGAGCAGGATGATGAACATGGCGACCTTTTCCATCCAAAGCGCCTCGAAAAATTGCGGGTTCAGCTCCTTCCACGTTCGCAGATAATACCCGAACGGGACGATCTCAAGGATCTCCTCGGCCACGCGATCCACATCGTAGGCATTATCGATCCGAATGTGAATGGCGCTGGCAACATTTCCCTCCACGAGGAGGTTTTGCATCGTCTCCAGGTTGGTGAAGGCGAAGCGTTCATCGACATCGTATAGACCGCTGTCAAAAACACCCACCACGGCAAGCTGCGACTGGCGGGCGATATTCCTGTTGGGACCGCCGATCAACTTCCCAATGGCAATCACCGAGTCGCCGACATCCACACCCATGCGCCGGGCAAGGACATTGCCGAGGACAATCTCCCGGTAACCCGGATCGGAACGCCCCCGAACAACGTAGGTCTGGAACTCGGTCACATTCGCCTCGCGCTCGATGTCGAAGCCACGAAGAAGCGCCGGCGACTTGTCCTCGCTGATCCCCACCCGTGCCTGCAGGAGGGATTCGGAGGCAATCAGGGGCGCCGCACCCACCACGTCGGGGTGGGCATCAAGCCGCCGCAACAACTCCATGTAGGTGACTTCGTCCATAAACCGCGACTGATGATAAGTTGGATGGGGGGCGATCTCAATGTGGGAGAAGACACCCATGAACTTGCGGAACAGTTCGCGATCGAAGCCCTGCATCACGCTGATGACAACGATCAGGGATGCCGTTCCCACCGCCACGCCCATGACCGACACGACGGATATGATGCTGACCAGTCGCCCCTTCTCGCTGGCGAGGAGGTAGCGCTTGCTCACGAAAAGCTCAAAGAAGGGACTGACAAACAGGTGCATCAACCGCTGCCTGAGGGCCGAATAAAGCTTGTATAGACAGACGGAAAGACCGAAGTAGAAGAGGGAAAGAAGCAGGTCCACCCCGTCGCGGAGGAAGCGGGGGCGTTCGGAACCGGCAAACATCACCAATTCGTCGGAGTGATTGATCAACCCGACAATGAGGACAATGACCTGGATGAGGATGTTCAGCGCGGTCAGCCCGGCGAGGAGGAAAATCAGCAGCAGGATGACATCCACCAGCAGCCCGAAAATCCAGGCAAGGATGCTGAACCCCTTGTCGTTGGCTCCCTTTGCCACGTCAACCTTCCCCTTCCGGCTCGTCGGCAGGTGCCGGAGCCTCGCCATGAGGACGCATGAGCGGAAACAGAATCACATCGCGGATGGACAACGACCCCGTCAGCAGCATGACAAATCGGTCGATGCCGACACCAAGCCCTGCCGTGGGCACCATGCCGTATTCGAGGGCGCGGACGTAATCCTCGTCGATCTTTCCGACGGCCTCCATGTCACCACCCTCGCGGCGGCGTACCTGCTCCTCGAAGCGGGCAAACTGCTCGGCGGGATCGTTCAACTCCGAGTAGGCGTTTGCGACCTCCATCCCGGCGACGTATAGCTCGAAGCGGTCGGCCACCTCCGGTTGTCCCTCCAGCGACTTCGCCAGCGGGCTGATCGACTTGGGGAATTCCACCACGAAGGTCGGCTCGACCAGATCGGCCTCGCAGTACTCCTCGAAGAGGTGGCAAATGGCCCCATCGGTGGTGGTGATCTCGTCGGGAAGGCCCACATTGGGGAGGGCACCCTTGAGGGCCGCAAGATCCATGTCCCAGGAAACGTCTATATTGAATTTGCGGGCGACGGCATCGGTGAGCCTGACGCGGGCGAAGGGCTTGCCGAAATCAAGCTCGGCATCGTTATAGACAAACTTGGTCTCGCCCAGGGCGAGGCGTGCGGTTTCACGGAGCAGCTCCTCCACGAAGTCCATCATCCGCACCGCATTCCACCCCCCGGCGTAAAGCTCGAGCATGGTGAACTCGGGATTGTGACGTGTCGAGATCCCCTCATTCCTGAAGTTGCGGTTGATTTCATAGACACGGTCAAGGCCCCCAACAACGAGGCGCTTGAGGTAAAGCTCCGGCGCGATGCGGAGGAACAGGGGCATGTCGAGGGCGTTGTGGTGGGTCTGGAAGGGCCGTGCGCTCGCGCCGCCGTATAGGGGCTGCAGCAGCGGCGTTTGGACCTCCATGAAGTCCTGCCCGGCCAGGAACCGGCGCATGGCGGAAACAATGCGGGAGCGCTTGCGGAAGGTGTCGGCAACGCCCGGGTTGGCGATCAGGTCGACGTAGCGCTGGCGATACCGCGCCTCGACATCCTTGAAACCGTGCCACTTCTCGGGCAACTGGCGGACGGCCTTCGTGCAAAGCACCAGCGTGGCGGCCTCCACCGTAACCTCATCGGTCTTCGTGCGGAACAACTTCCCCGTCACTCCGACCAGATCTCCGCCGTCGAGGAACTTCTTGTAAAGATCAAACCCGGCGTCCTCAACAATGCCCTTCTTGATATACACCTGGATCTGGCCGGCGCGGTCGCGCAGGTGGAAGAACGCCGCCTTGCCAAAGGAACGCACCCCCATGACACGGCCCATGACGGCCACCGTCTCCCCGCTGTCTATACGCGGTTCGGGGTCCCCGAGAAGGTCGGTGGAAATATGGGTGGCCTCAAACTGCGCCGGGTAGGGATCAATGCCCGCCTCGCGCAGGCCCCCGACCTTTCCATAGCGCAGCTCGATCAGGTCGTTGTGGTCGGGCAAAAAGGGAAAATTTTCGGACATGAATTCGCTGCGGCCTGCCTTTTCCGGTGGTTTGTATGTCTATTCGGAGTTCGCCCGGCTGGAAGCCAGTCTCCGGGCGGGTTCGATAATTTCCTCGTCTATACGCTGGCGAACCGGGTCGATGCGGTCCTTCCAGTCATCAGGCTCCGAGATGGAGGCGAAGTTTTCCAGCGCACGGCGGTAATCCCCCTCCTCGTAGTGGTGCAACCCGATGTGGAAGAAGGCACGATCATGGTCGCCAAGGGCCGGGTTGACGTCGTCTATCTCCCGGTTGAAAAGCTGGATCGCCCGCTCCCTGTTTCCCGCATTCCAGTGGGATTCCCCGGCCAGGGCATTGATTCCCGGTTCGGCGGGGCGAAGCTGCAGCGCGCGGTCATAAAACCGCGCCGAGGTGGCCCAATCCTTCGCATCAGCGTGGAACTCCCCCATCTGGCGATTCCAGTTGAAGGTCTGCTGGGCGCCGGGCCGGTCCCTGCCGAACTGAAACAACCGCGCGGCGGCTTCCTCATAACGCCCCCGCTCGTGCATGCGTTCTATATCGGTCAGCTCACGCTTCCAGTGAATCTCATCACCCGACTTGAACAACAACACGGTAAAGACCATAAAAATGGCAAAAACCGCGAGGGTGATGACCAGAATAATTCGGGAAATGACGGTATGATCCCCGGAGGCAACCTTCTCCTCCTGGGGAACGGCAGACGATATTGGTTCCGATTTTTTTTCCGCGCTGGCCTTCTTCTTCGCCACCATTGATACCCATATCAGGGAGTCCACCCCGTCCATTTACGGGGAACGGGAAGGGAAGCAGGCAGGGACGGACAAACACAATGGCAAAATGGGAGGGGGGAGGGGTGGCGGGGGGGCCGGCTCTCCCCAAAACCTCGCCCCGCCGACCACCTTCGCGAAAACTCAAAAAGGGAATCTCCAGCATGGCCCCAAGCCCCTCACACGGCCTGGCAGTCAAGCAACCCTGCCTGACATGAGCTGCGGTGGCTGGATCAGCGAATGGTATTCGATAAGGCCCTTGCTTATCTGATTGAATGATTGATGTGGCTTGACTTGCGTGGGAATACTCGCTAATATCAACGATTGGTAAAACGGGTATCCTCGAAGTAAGTATGCATGATCCCTTGACACTCCCAACTGAATCGACGAACCTTCAATTGTTCTTTGCCTAAGGCAGGGAACCTTCAAAGGCTTCCGCCGCTGGGCCAGCTTGGCAAACCAGCGGCGACTTTTATTTATTAGGGCTCCATCGCGGACTGCTTCTAATCTTGGCCAAGCTGTTGTCGGCACAATATGCTGTGATAAATTTCGCCCGCATCACCCCCTCGTGCGTTGGCTTCTGGATCGAGATTACCACGACATAATCCTCGTAGACGAAGGCAACCCGGCGGGACTTGTCATACTTTTTCTTCTTCTTGTCCCACCCCTCGTAAAGCTCGGCGCTCGGATCGGTCAACGTTGCCTTTATCCAGTCAATCCTCTCCGAACGCTCCTTTGATATTGTCGTCAGTTTTACACGGGTCTTGCGGTCGCTCTCATACATGCAATGGTCAAAATCTTTCATCCGGAAAGTAACCATAATTCCATCGTGGGTTACAATTGGCCCCGTACAGTATACTGCCGCGAAATGCGCCCGGTACTGAGACTCCCTCCAACCCGTCCTTAAAGGGGGTGGCGTCATTCTACCATCCCCCACGCAGGTTGATCTTGAAGATGTTGAACTTCTGCTCTGACTTCCAAGTCGGGGCAAGCTGGCCTCTCCCCAGCCTGCTCTCCAGCATTGTCACGATTTCTTCCTTCGCGCTTCCCTGATTGATAGTCGTGTTCATCCTTGCCGAGGCTGCTCCCAACAGGAAGTCACAGAACTGGATTAATGCCACTTCGGAAGAAGGAAGTGCCTGCACGGCCTTCACTGTAGATGTGATATTGGAGAAATCCAGAGTCCGGCACAACACCCGGAGACGGTCTGCCTCCCGATTGGTTTTCTCGTCGCAGAAGATCACATACTCGTTGAAGTCCAGAATCCAGTGTTTGAGTAACTGATAATAGAATTTGTAGAATCCGAGTTCGGCGTCTTGTTCGTGAAAGCGCACCAAGTCAAGCTTCTCCCCCTCAACGGCAATGCAGCGGAAGCGAAGGTCGTCACCCTGTGACATGAACAGATCAACCAGCCCGCGATAGAAAGCAATATAACGTCGCGTAATCCCGTGCCACTTGATCTCTTTGTAAAAGCCGTGAGTTTCTCGCAGTCCTTTGATTGACCCCTTCAAGACATGCCGATTCTCTGCGGGCAACCACAGGCTACCAATCAGGAGGAACTTGGCCCTGTCTGGGCTCTTTGACCAGAATGCATCCTGCTGGCTCTCATCACAATACACTTCAAATTTCATCGCGCCACGACTCCTTCCACTCAACGTGCTGATTTTCGGTCATTGGAAACTCCAAAACTCCGACCCGATCATTTCCATTTCATGAACCCTTTACACACGAATTGGGAAAAAATTGCAGCTTGAGGGAATGTCTGCGATTCGGTTTTGGAGTGCAACTCGATATTGAGTGCTGTTGCCACCTACACTCCACAGAAAAACGAATTCACGACACGCCTTGCGTGTCTCCCCTGCAAGGTCATATTAACTTATCAGGAATCAGTGAAGTGTGGTGAACATGGGATTGAGGGGGGCGGATTCGATGAAGAAGACCCTTCGGGTTACCTGTTCGGACACACAGGATCGTTGACGATTCGTTGAGGTACTTCCCCTCAATCCGCCAACACCCGGAATGGATCGTCCCGAATGACTTCGCGCACACCCCGGCGGGCGAAGTTTTCCAGCATCGCCACTTGGGAGTGGAAGTTGCGGCTGCGGTCGTAGGGAATCACGGCGATGCGATGGCCGGTATCGACATTGTAAATGTGCAGGCTTGCCTCCAATTCCGACCACCAGGCCGAAATCGTCAGGTTCGTTGTTGTGGCAGCGTTGCGGATTTCTGCCTGGATCACGTAATCCACATTGAGGGATCGCCCGTAATCGATGGGGTCCATGTGGGCGAGGATCGTCTTGCGGGCCTGGGAGGAAAGGTCGGGGAATTTCCTCCGCAGAAGGCGCTCCTTCTGGGCCATGTAGAAAACATAATCGTCGCGGGAATAAACCTCGACCCCCGGAATCTTGGCAAACTCCCTGGCAATCACATCACCGGCAATGATGCCCACATTGGAGGCCATGTATCGGTCCCGGGATCCAAACCACCAGCCGAGTCTTTCGACTTCGCCACCGGGGTCGACGGGGTACATGACGCGACCATCAAGAACGGCCACACGGACTGATGCCGTGGCGACGGGAGTGCGGGCGCAACCGACGAGGAAGAAGAGCGCCACGAAGACTGCAAGGACCAGAAGCCTTGAGGCCAGGGAATGCCATGGGTTGTGGAGGGTATTCAATCCGTTGGAACCTCGAGGAGAAACCGGCGCCACCTTGGGCACCGCTGGTCAATCACCATGGCCATGGACTGGTTGGAGTCAATCGCCATTGGTCGTCGGAACGCTCCCGCCGGGGCCGGATTCGTGGAACAGTTCCTCCAAAAGCAGCTGATGCTTCAGCGACCATGGGCCCGGAAGAAGAAACGAGGGCTCGGAAATGAAGCGAAAATCTCCGTTTCGAACGGCCGGAATGGAGGCAAGGGGACGCCAATCACGGCGCATTTCCCGCAGGCGGGCCTCCTCCGTTCCCGGGCGTGCCGTGGTCACAATAATATCAGGCCTCATGGCCAGGAGGCTTTCCTTGTTCAGCGAGGGATATATACCCATCTCCGCCGGCACCACGTTGCCCGCCCC
>JAFIGB010000056.1 GCA_020831705.1 Candidatus Sumerlaeia bacterium
CTCATGAAATCGACCAAATACCTCCCGCACTTTCTGATCCTCATTGCATTGCTTGGGCTCCCCGCCCTCACCGCCGCCTCCGGAATATCCGGTCGGGTTGTCGATGCGGAGGACAATCCTGCCGGGGGTGTACTCGTCCTCGTTTTGGATGGTGAAACCGGAGTGCCGGTTTTGTCGAATGGCAAACCCTTCCATCGCCAGATCACCAGCCAACCCTTTCCCATCGCCGCATCAAAGACCTCCACCTCCGGCGAATTTGAAATCTCCGTCCCGGAGGGGAGTTATCGTCTGGTTGCCCAGCGATGGAGCGGAGAGACCAAACTCTGGGATGGCGGGATGGGGCGTTTCGAGCATTTGGAGGAATTCGGCCCCGTCATTGAACTCTTCGGCAGGACCGGGCCGCTGACCGTTCCCTCCGACTCGGCAAACAACGTCCTCCTCGCGCCACCGGGAAATGCGACCCTGAAAATTACCTGCGATCCGCAAATCGGAAACAATGAAACCATTGTGGTTTTTGGCGACGCAGCATGTCTTCTCCCTCCCGAAAAGGGATTCGAGGGATGGACCGGGGATTTCCTTTGTGGGGCGTTGGGGTTCAACCGCATGCCCCATGGCGAAACAACAGTGCGCAACCTGCCCCGGGGCAGGTCTGTTCATCTCGTGGCATTCGCCAACGACAACAAACCCGGATACGCTGTCGAGGAGGTCATCATCCCTGATGAGGGAGACTCCGAGGTGACAATGCACATCCACGCAGACTGGAGTGATGCCCATTAACCTTAATTCCCACTGATCCTTCCTTGCGCACCCGATAATGGTTCAATAGTGTTCCCGGAGCAGAAACCCAACCGGGGACTTTTGGCGCATGCCCAAAGACGCAGGGACCGAATCATTGCCCCATGGGGCACCTTCCCTTACCTCTTGGGAGGATATTGTTCTTACCCTGATGAAGGCGACGCCGGACGGCAGTCAGGAACTCAAGCCATCCGCTCTCTATCACATGATCCGAAAGATTGAGGGACGTCGCCCTTTCCCCCTTGTCTATCAGATTGCCGGGATTCTGCTGGTTCTCTGGTTTCTGTTCCCCCTCCTGGTTGTGGTATTATTCACCCTTGCCTACATGGCGGTTTGGAGCTACATCACAACGAAATCCATCGCACGTTCCATTGTGGGAAGTTCCTTTTACAATGACCTTCGATGTGCCGGTATCGGATTCCTCCAGATGCGCCAGGATATCCAACTGTATATCCATATCGCCCAGATTCCGGGAGCGATCCTTTTAACGGCCATCATTTTTGTCGCCTTTTTCTTTAATACAAATCCCATGTTTGCCCTGATACAGAACTGCTGGTTCCTGTTCCTGATGGGAGGTTTTATTTCTTTCAACCAGTTTGGGATCAGCAAGGGGCTCCAGAAGGGATTCTATGAAGTCCCCCCGCCCAAGGACGAGAAAATTGACTTTCGGGAGGAAGTCCGCGCCCTGCTCCGTATCTTCGCGCTCCTTGTTGCCCTTTCCCTCTTCATTCCGATTCTCAGGCTTTTCACAACCTGGGATCGCCCTCTTCTTTCGCTTCTTATCCTGATTGTCTATATAAAGGTGGTTGTGATCACGTTCTTTATTTACAGGAAAAAGACCGGGCATAAACCGATGGACAGTTACGAAGCCACGGGCGGCCTGCCTTACGATCAGTTCATCGCCCTCAAGTTTGAAGAGCACATCGCCCACATGGAGGAGCACCTTTCCAGCCGATAATTGGTGGTAACCACACACGATTTATCATTGTACGGGTGGGAAAGTGAGAGTATGGATATTCCATTACAGGTGAAGGCCTGTTTTTCACCGGAGTCCTTGGAGAATATTTAAATGAAAGAAGCCGTCCAGTCCCTCCGCGAAAAGGTGTCCAAGCGACTCCTTTGGAAGTCGGAGCTTCCCCTGATTGTTTACATTGTGGTGTTTATTTCCCTGGCGACCTTGTGGCTGATTCGATCCGTCCACGAGGACCTGACCCTCAATCTATTTTCCGAGCTCCTTGGCGCGGCCTTCACCCTATTCATTATCGACACCTTGTTGGTTCGCTCCAAGACGAAGCGGTGGAATATTGTCCGGGAGCATGTCGACTACCTCATTGGCCGCCACGTCCAGCGCCTGCGCGATGGACTGGCCACCCGGGTGTTTGGCTTCAAGCCCACCCTTCGGACGGATGCCACGGCGACGGAGAACATCACCGCGGTCCGTGAGCAACGGGCGGTATTGTTGAGGGAACTTGCCGGGCTTCCACCAAGCGAGTTGGAGTCCCGCATCCTGCGCGAGGAGGCCTTCGCCGAAAGCACCTACCAATACCTCAATGAAAAGGCCGATGATATCTGGGACCTGCTCAACATGAAGTATTCCGAATATCTGGAGCCGGAGCTTGTCGCGCTCCTCATCGAATTGCACACCCTCCTCAAGGATGCGGGAGCCCACATCCGCCAATACCGAAAGAAGGACCGATTTCAGGAACACCAGACTCACTACAGTTCCATTGGGACCAGCGGATTCACCGCCGAGCTCGGCGCCATTCTTCTCATTGTGAACCGCCTCAAGGACGAAGGGTACTCCGATCAGGCACGTGGGTTTGACGCTCCGGTTGAAGGATGAGGCCACCCGCCCCATTCCACATTCGGGACATTCCCCTTGCAAGTGGGCCGGGGCTTTAGAAGATGCTCGGGACGCTGGGGTGGCCTGCCCATCGGTTCCCGGCGATTCCCGCAAATCTCCCAATTTCTCTGGATACAATAACCTTCATGACCAACGTCGCACCTGCCACCGAGTTGCTCACGGCAACCCTCGGGATGAGCCTTGTTACGGGCTTTATCATTGGAATGCTTGGATTTATCATCGCCTTCGGGCTCGCAGTCTTCATTCACGAACTGGGGCATTTCCTCGCCGCAAAGGCATTCGGGGTCCCGGTCGAGCGGTTCGTCATCGGCTTCGACAAGGAAGCCATGCCCTTCCTCCCCC
>JAFIGB010000057.1 GCA_020831705.1 Candidatus Sumerlaeia bacterium
GACCATGGGGGATGACATGTGTGTTCGCCACCCCGGAAAAATCCCGAGCCTGGTATTGGGAGCAGAAATGCAGATGTCTATTTCTGGTATTCTGCGCCAGAAACAGATAGTCGGGACCGGGTTCAATGTGAATCGAGTGCAACGAGGGAATGGGCACAAAATCGCAGTACAGCATGCCGAAGTGATAGGAGTGGCAGTGTATAATGTCAAAGTCCCGCCACTGCCTGAATGCTTCCCTCACCTGGAAGCTCTCGTAGACCTGCCAGTCCCATGCGTTGACACCATCGGCATAGCTGGACTTGACGGGGCTTTCGAGCCGAGCCGCAGTCCTTGATGACGGAAGGGCAAAAAGTGTTACCTCGTGTCCCCGATTGACCAGTTCCTCGGTCTGAAGGGAGACGAGCAACTCGACCGACCCTTCACCCGTTGGGGGCACGGGGCGCCCCAGGGTTGCTATTTCTGCAATTCGCATGGTTCTTTACCCACGACCTCCCCGGTGAATCCTGACATCTGGGTCATCCAAAGATGATGATAAGCACCGCACTGGCCCAGCAATTCCGCGTGTGATCCATCCTCAATGATACGCCCCTCCTTGATGACCAGAATTCGGTCTGCCGAACGAACTGTGGACAGGCGATGGGCAACAATAATGACGGTTTTATGCACCTGCTTGTCCAGGTGGTCGATAATACGGGACTCCGTGCTCACATCCAGGGCTGAGGTGGGTTCGTCCATGAGTAGAATCGGGGAGTCCCGTATCAGCCCCCGTGCCATGGCCAAACGCTGTCGTTGTCCCATGGATAGACGAATCCCCCTTTCACCGATTAGCGTATCATAGCCATCCGTCGTTTTCATGATAAAATCATGGGCCTGGGAGCCCATTGCGGCAGCGATGATTTCTGACTCGGTTGCTCCCGGTTTTCCGAAAGCGATATTTTCCCTGATCGTATTGGAGAGCAGAAGGACATCCTGGGGTACATAGGCGACCAACTGCCGGAGTGATTGCTTGGAAATCTGCCTGAGATCAACTCCATCAATGGTGATTCTTCCCTCTGTGGGATCGTAAAATCGCATGATCAGATTTAGCAGGGTGCTCTTTCCCCCACCGGTTTCCCCGACGATGGCGACGGTCTCCCCCTTTCGAATTTCCAAATTGGTGTCACTCAGGACGGCAATACCCTCTTCATAGCCGAAGCTCAGTCCCTCGAAATGAATGGCAGTCTCGAAGGACTTTGGCCTCTCGGGATTTGACGCCTCGGGAATTTCCTCCTCCGAATCCAGAATTTCAAAAAGACGGTGCGCCCCGCCCAGAGCACTCTGCACGCTGGATGATGTATAGCTAAGGACGGAAAGTGGCGCGTAGAGCATGGATAGATAGGCAATGAAGACGAGGAACTGTCCAAGTGTGAGAGCCTCGTTCTTTACCTGGTGAACACCAACCCAGAACATCAGGGCGGTACCACCTGCCAGAATAAACGCAGTACAGAAGCCAAAGCTGTTTTGTGCGATCGTGTTGCGCAACCGGGTCTGAACGCTTGTTGTGCAGACCTCGTGAAATTTGTCGTGCTCCAGTTCCTCGCGGTTGTATGCCTTTATCAGGCGAATGGAGGACAGAATTTCCTGCAGCACGGAGGAGACCTTGCCCTCCTGGGTCTGGTGCTTCAGGGAGACATGATGAATCTTTCTGGCGTAGGCGCGTATGACAAGGAGGAGTAGGGGAACAACGAAGAGCGCAATCAGTGTCAGGAGTGGGCTCATCAGCATCATCACAACGAACATGGCCAAAAGTGTTACCCCACTTTTGATCGTTCCCATGAAGCCTGATTGAAAGGCGGTCTCAACCGAGGTCGAGTTATACGTGATGCGATGGACGAGGTCCCCCACCTTGTGGCTGTCATGAAAGCGAACCGAAAGGGCTTGGACGCGGTCCAGTAGAGTGCTGCGCAGATCCCGGATCATCCGGGAGGATGTGAGTGTTGCCGTGGTTGCCGACCCGACCTGAACGAGCGATTCGCCCGCGTGAAAGATCAGGTAGGCTATACATGCCCCGAGGAGCAGGGCTCCCCATGTCCACTCGGGACTCCAGAACCCAAGGGAGAACGGTTCCTCACCGATAACATTATCGACCAGTATTTTCAGCGGCCATGGCTTCAAAAGGCTGAAGCCGATGGCCACCGCCATCAATGTGAACTGGAGAACAATGGCCTTGCGATAGGGCCGGGCGAAGGCCAGCAGTGCCGTAAACTTGCGAAACGCCTCAGGTAGCATATCAGGGACCAAATCTCATGATGTCACCGTTGCTGACCGTTCCGTTGGTGGGGTCATAGACTATAAGGATACCTGACCCACCTTCCTCAACGGCCAGCTCATAATTCAAGTCAGGTCCACGGCTGAACAGGGACCAGCGTCCCCGCCTGCGATTTTCCTCCGGAAGGAAAAAATAGACAGGGGACTCCTTCATGGCATCACTCAGGTTGGAGCTCCAATAGGCGTAGGGTGCGGGTTCGTCCCTCTGGAACACCTCCATCGGCAGGGAGGTGAGATAGGCGATCGGTGTTGTCAGGAATCGAAGACGAAGAAACCTGTCCGACAGGGAGGCCATTGGTGTGGGCGGATAGCGGTTTCTGTCCACATGATAGGAGGCCAATCCAACCGAAAGGGTTCGCAGGTCTGATTCTGCCCGTGAAACTTTCGCGCGGACCTGGGCGGCGAGAAAGTTGGGAATGGCGATGGATGCCAGAATGGCGATGATGGCCACCACGATGAGTAGCTCGATTAATGTGAAGCCGTCCTTGACGTCCTTGTAACGATTCATTGTCCTACCTCTAGTCTTTCCTGTATATCAACCTGCTTGTTCGGGGTTACCTCGGCAGATTTCTCACCCCTGATTTCGGTGTTGGGTTCACCCATCGTGAAGTACCCCATTTCCCGGAGCACTCCCTCGCAGAGAGCGGCAACCTGGGCCTGGGCTTTCATTGCTCGACGAAATAAAATCCATCCGGTGATGACGAGAAAAATGAGGAGAATCCTTGCTAGTACGGTATCCTGCAGGGCGATCAGCCCCACGGCGACAATACCCGAAAGCGCAAAGATCAGGAGCAGACTTGTCGGAACGATCGACAGGCGAAACTTGAAGAGTTTCCTGCCCGCACCGTGATCCTCCTCAGCAGTCACCAATCGCGAGCGAAACGATTGGGAGAGAATGATACTCAGGTCCCACGGATCCCAGCCCGTGTTGGGTGAATGAAGCCAACCCTTTTCCTTCATCACATCGGAGGCTATACGCAAAACAGCCAACCGGTCGGGGGCGTTTTCGTTCCAGTAATGGCATTTAATGGTGCGGGAAAGTGGCATGTTCAACTCTTCCACCGGTTCCCTCCCCACGGAACTGACATTTCCGGCTCCTGCCGAGTTCCAGAGGAATATACCGGTATAACGCTTCCATCCCCGACACAATGGCTGGATCAACCACAGGAACCAAACCACCGCCAGGAAGCGACCCGGCAGGTCTGATGCCCTACGGAACTGGCGTCGTGCCTTCAGCCCGCTTACAAAAATCGAGAGGACAATTCCCAGCGCCCCCGCGGTGAAGGCGGCAAATGAAATGCTGCCACATACAAGAAGCAGCGCACATATCAGCCACCATTCAACGGAGGTGACAAAGTAGCTTGCAAATCCCGCCCGCCGTTCATAGATGCACTGATATCCCGCGGAACCAAAAACCCCGTAGTGTATATCATGGGTCTTTGAAAGCGGCAGTACTTCCTGGCTGGAATAGATCACTCCGCGCCAGAGGGACTGTCCCCGATCGTTGAACCGCTGGGGATGTTTGTACGCAAGGAGTGCCTCGGCCTCGCCATAACCCATTTGCTGCTTCAGATAGGCACCGATCGTTGAGCGCCGATGATGCCACACGAAGGCAGCGGGAGAGAAGAGCATCCGTCCCCCATTTTCCTGGAGTCGCCAGATGATGTCAACATCGTCACCTGCCTTGCGATAGATGGGGTCAAAGCTTCCCGCCGCCACAAGGTCGGAACGCCAAAATGCCATGTTGCAGCCGGGTACGTGTTCTGCCTCGTGGGAATCAAGGAGGACATGGGTGGCATGTCCCGGTGCGTGGGCGACAGTACGGTGAATCGGCCTCTTTTCCCAGGGCGTCAGGTTGGGGCCGCCAACACCGACGCACACGTTTGTAAGCATTGTCAGGGCAATGAAATACAGCCAGTCGGGGTCCGCGACACAATCTGAATCCGTGAAGGCAATGATCTCGCCCTCAGCCAGATGAATCCCCATGTTGCGGGCAACCGAGAGGCCCTTGTTTTCCTGGGAATGGATGCGGACCATGGGAAAGTCGGCGAGAATTTCCGACGTGTTGTCGGTGGACCCATCGTCTATAACGATTACTTCATAAAAGGGGTAGTCCAACCTGGTCAGCGATCCCAGGCACTCGCGCAGTGTCGCACCGCCGTTGTAGGTCGCAACGACCACGGAAATTTTGGGTGTATCCGGTAGTTCGACGCACTGGGGAGCGGATGTGTAAAGGGAGGATACCGTCTCGAGGGCCGGCTTGGGGGCTCGCTCCTTGTCCATCAGCCCGAATTTCCAGTCGTTGATGTCATGCCCCCCG
>JAFIGB010000062.1 GCA_020831705.1 Candidatus Sumerlaeia bacterium
CACCATGACCATTCAACTGGGGAAACAGGGCAATGATATCAGCGTGAGGCATCATTCTTTCCCCTTCGGGGCAACATTGGAAATGGCAGCCTGCAAACCATCCGTTGCATTCTTATAGGAAAAATTGGAAATGATCTTCCCACTTTCCTTCCCAAGTGCCCTGAGTGCGTTGTCATCATGAAGGCATTTCCCGAGACATTCCGCCAGGGCATCCAAGTCTCCCATCGGATATACATAGCCATTTTTTCCATGCTGAATCAGGTCCAGCGAGGCTCCAACATGATCACTGGCAATGACGGGCTTCTCAAAACACATGGCTTCATTGAGGATCAGTCCCCACGTTTCACTGGCACTTGGCAGCACAACGACGTCAGCTGCTGCCAGGGTCCGTGGCATCAGGGATTGATTTTGGAAGGGTGCGAATACGATACGAGTATCATCGCCGGCCTCCTTGCGAAGCGTGTCCTCCAGTTCTCCGGAACCAACGATGAGCAGGGTCGCCCGTTGAATATTTGCTTGTGTGAAACTTCGGACCAGATCCAGTGGCCGTTTGACAGCTTGAAGTTTCCCTGCAAAAAGAATCACACGATGATCACCGGGAGTATTCAATGATTCCCGCCACTGTCGCGCTTCCTCCGCCGCGGATTCCCTGCTTGCAATCAATCTATCATTATCGACAGCGTGGGGGCACTGGAACATTCGATCTTCGGGCACTCCATGAAGCCGGAAGTACTCCCTATTGGCCTGGCCAACGGGAAGAACGGCATCAAACTTCCGGAAAATGGATCTTATGATCCCCTGGCGCAATACACCTTGTATAGTCCGCGTGGATTGATGAAGCCGATGGGAATCCCCGCGAAAGAAGAGAGAAACACCACGGGGTGCGGTCAGAATAAAATGGAGTGTACTCCAATATCGATAGGCCATGAGCAGGACTGCATTTGGCTTCCATCCCAAAACCCGTTTTCGCAACTCCGGGTTCGTCAAACCATTGAAATGAGATGTCCCCGGTTTGCTTGAGGTATTTGGAACAAACTCAAATTCATACCCTTCGAGGAGGGGAATATCCCATTTTACCGATGTCTCAAATCCACGGTCCTTCTGCTCAGTGACACCAAAGTCCCAGAGATAGAAAACCTTCAGTTCCAGATCTGTATGCCTGGCGATATACGCAAACCAGGGGGCATAATATTGAATGGGGTGGGTGGCAATAATGGCGAGACGGGGCATTTAGTGATCATCCTCCCGGGGAGGTATGATACTGCTTGTGGGGATTCGCCTCATCACAATCAAACTGAACAAAGTCGCTGCGACGAGTGCCTGGAAGGTGGCGGTGACCCAAATACTCAGGGCGATTTGTGAAACAGTGGCTGAGGAAATCAGGAAAATTGCGGCAACAAGGGATCGAAAGGACCCAAGGGGAAAATTCGATGTATATCCGGTTACCCATCCCACCACACCTCCAAGTAATAGTCCGGCGATTATTGCGCCAATCCAGCCGAAATTCCCATAGAATTCGGCTAACATTCCCCATGAAATATATGTACGTTCTGTTTCCTCAATTGTTTGGCGGCCAAAATGCACGTTGAGCATGATCTGGCCTTCGTGAGTACGTGGTTTGTCCGGCCAGATTATTCGTGGGACCAGGAGAGGTGGAATCACCATGATAGTTCTCCCATTGAGATAATCCACGTACTCGGGTGCGCGTGCCTGCGCGAATAGAATCATCTGGATGATACTTGCACGATCGAGGATATCTGGACCATCGTCCAGTTCCGGATCCTGTCGCATCTCCCTCAGGCGCAACCCCTCCGCAAACCAATTACCGTAAAATGAAAGATACTGAGTTGGTTGCACCTTGATGGCGGTTCCGCCAAGTTGCGTCCAATACCGCTGGCGAAGCGGTTCCTTGCCCACATGCAGTACCTGGAGCACAAGGATGAATAAAATCAGCGTGATCCAGGGAATCCTACCGCTACCCATGGAGTAACCTATTACAGCGGCCATGACGAATGCCATAATCGAGGACAAAAGGAGGGAAACACCGTTGGCCATGATATACAAAATGAGCAGAAACAGGAAGGGAATGCGTGAAAGAGGCGCCAGCCTGCCCATTCCCATGGAGAGTGCGAGGAAGAAGATGGATGCAATGCCAACGGTGCTTGCAATGGTTCGGAGAATTCCATGAACACCGGGGGGAAGCATGAAAAGGAAGCGATCCACCCAGCCTGCCATGAAGGAGACTGTATATAAGGCCGCAATGGCAAGACTGACCATCCATAATCGGTCAAGGGTCACTCCCTTGAGCCTGTCCAATGGAAGACAAAGCATCGTGGGAGGAATGTTTCTTTTACGTCTGGATAACTTGTACCAGGCGAATATGAAGGTCGCAAGGAACAGGATCTCCAGCATCCCGGCCCTGGCAATCTCCTCATCCGAATACAAGGTTATCCCCGAGGAATAGGAAAGTATGGGAATGGCGAAGAGAAAAATCTCTCCGAGAGCAATCACGGGGGCGATGGGAAACCCCTTGACGATTCCCCTGACCCACAAATAGGACGGGACCAGCGCCAGCACGAAGATCGTAAAGGAAATACCAATAAGGAGCGTGTTGCTTGTTTCCGTGATGGTGATCAATAGAACAAACATGATCAAGGCGAGCAAATAGAACGATTGCTGAAGCCGCTTTCTATACGGATCGATCAGGTCACTCAGTGAAAAATTGAGAGCATGCTTTTCCATTATGCCCCCCGTTCTGCGACCTGGTCAAACAGGTCGCACAATCGGGAGGTCATCCCATGGGCTGTATAGCGGGAAAAGGCCGACTTGTCATGGGCCCGTGCCCCCCTGCCTGCAAGCATTCCCTCCAGTGCCCCGACCAGTTCATCTCTGCCATTGTTTGTTGGTGACCATGAAACCGGATTGCCGGCATGGCAATTCCTGAGTATTTCAAGGGCACTACTTGATTCATGGTAGTAGGCAAGGAAGGGTCGCCGTGACAAGACAACCGGGTAAATTTTTGAGGCTGTATGGGATGGATCCGTGTTCCCAATGGCCAGAATTCCGTCGCTTTCGCCCATTGCCTTCAACGCCGAGAGATATGGAATCCGGGTGGGAGTTTCCTCCACCATGTCTGCCATGCCCATTTCCCGGGCAAGCTCCCTGACATCAAAGCGTTGTCGCGACGGGTCGCTTGTATAGTTGGTCCCGACAAAGTGGATTCGCAGGCGCTGGTATTGCTCCCTGAATTTGTCCTGAAGCGATTTCAATGTCTCAAAGACCACCCTGATAAGTGGTGTATAGGCACGGGTTGCGGCACCGATGGAGACCCAGTGAATCAGACCATCCCCGGGGGTAAAAACCGACTGCCTGATCGAATCATGGGCTGCGACCTCAAAATCCCGCTCACTTCCTGCAAAGGGAATGGTCTGAAAATGCTTCCCCGGCAGACCGTAACGTTTCGAAAGCCTTTCCCCATACTCCCCAGATACAGACACAATCGCCGATGAGTTCCTGACACTTGGAGGTTCCAACAATGCCGCAACGGGACGGGAGAAAAAGCGGTACTTCAACTGACCCCCTGGCGGGGGTGGCGATCCGGGGAGGTCATAATAGGTGTTTCTCCACGGGTCCTGAAAATCAAGAACATACGGAACCCCCAACTTTCTCTTCCATACGGAAGCCGCATACATGACCGGGAAAACCGTTGTGGAGACAAAGACAAGATCGAACTTTGTTTGGGCCAAAATATTTCCACCCGTTCGTATGACCATAGGGAGGGCACGAAGGCCCGTCGAGCCCAGGCCGACCAGTCGCGTCCATTTCCTTGGCAGCGCCCCACAACGTACAACTTCCGTGTCCTCCGGGATCGTTTTCATAAGATCGGGATCGGGGACTCCATCCGCCTCCCTTTCATCGAGACAAAGAACCGTTGCCTTCCAATTGAATTCAGCCAGATGGGGAAGGCACATGCGCACACGCTGGTGATCCGCCGCATTCAAGGGGGGAAAACTGGGTGAAACAAGGAGCAGGTTGCGCATCTCAGCCACCGTCAATACGCCTCCGATATAGATCGAGGTACATTTCCACGATGACATCCATTGAGTAGCATTCCTCAACCCGCTCCCGGCATTTCTTTCTGTCTATTCGGCCGATATTGCGGATTGCCTCCTCAAGTTCCCCCTCAGCATTGCAAAGAAACCCATGGACACCCTCCTGGACGATCTCAGGCAGGGAACCCCTCCTTGTGCTGATCACCGGCGTGCCACAGGCGAGTGCCTCGGCGAAAACGATCCCGAAGGGTTCGTCCCATTGAACGGGGACGATCATCGCCGCGGAACTACCGAGGAGGTCGGCCTTTTCCTTGTCGGCAACAGGTCCAACATATTCGAAACCGGTTTCCTTCAACCGGGGTGAGACCTCCTCCTCCCAGTACTTTTTCGCTTCAGGAGTCTCGGGAATATTCCCCGCAATGATCAGCCTGCGGCCCGTCTTTCGCACCGCATCAATGGCAATGGCCGTCCCCTTGATCGGTTCAATGCGGCTCAGGAAAAGAAGAGGGGCGTCATCATAAACTTCCCCGTTGTATGGATATCTATCCAACTCCACTCCATTGGGAATTGGCTCCCAGACTCCCCCGCCAAGCCGACCGGACCTGCAGATATGCTCACTACACCCCGTGAATGTAATGCTTTTACGCCCAAGTCTCGATGCCAATCTTGTCGTCCGGATGCTGGGATGACGTTGGTAGGACATGATCTTGGGGAGCTTGGAGAAAAGCAGGGGCGCCATGTAGGCGATTCTGGAGAAACTGTGAAGGACGTCCGGCCTGAAATCACGCACGGCCCCCGAGAGGGCCAGCGTGTTCTTGATCATGTCCCGCCATGCCTGTGATTGCTCCCCTGGCCAGGGATATACACGGGTAGCCTGGCATGTGGAGTCTCCATGGGCGACCAGTCCCACCTCATGGCCCCGTTCCATGAAGCCCCGAATGAGTATATCAATCACTCGCTCGATTCCCCCGTAATGGCTTGGGGGAACGGGAAGTTCGGGGTCGGCGGTCACAAGAATTCTCACTTCGTGCTTCCTCCCTGCCTGAGGGCTGCTTCCACACAATGGAGAAAGATGTCCTGCTCCCTTTCCCAGTTGTACCGGGTCTGTCCAAGCCGGTGGCTTTCAGAACGGGCGGTCTCCCTCCTCGACACATCGCCAAGGAACCTGTCTATCGCCTTGACTGTTGAATCCTTGTCCGCCATATCCAAAAGAATGGCTGCATCGCCAAATTCCGGAGCAACTTGCACATGGGCGGCTGTTTTGCTCAAAAGCATCGGCACACCGGCCAGAAGGTAGGAAAAGATCTTGTTGGTCAGGCAAACATCCCGGTGAGGAGGGATGGTTTGTTCCAGGCACAAGCCCAATGTATATACAGACGAGGACTTAATTAGTTCCTCGGACTTGACGGGAGGTAAAAACTGAATATCCACCGCACCCGCCCGGCTTAACAGGGCGTCCCTGTATTCACTTGTACAGATACCCCGAAGTGCCAGTTTCACGTCTGTTTTCAGCTTGTTTAATACCGTCAGAAGTTCCTCCAGCCCACGACCCGGGCCAATCTTCTGGGAAAACCAATAGAGGACGGGTGACTTGTTCGCATCAGGTACCACCTCAGGGGTTCCTTCGTTGAGGGGGAAGACATTCAGAATTGTCTCCATCGAAACACCATAACATTTTCGGTAGGATTCCGCAATGAGGGGCGCAGCAGCAGTCAGTTGGGTACAATGCGGCAGCCATTTACTCTCAATGGCCTTTCGGGCCGCCAATTCCATTTTTTCTTCGCGTGTATTGCCCTCCAACTCCATGTGATGGGCGTCCTCCGCGTCGAAGCCCAATGAAGCCCTGTGTGATTCCGATGCCTTACCTGCCGCCACCAAACCTGCCAGGTAATGCCCAATGTATAGATCTGCTTTGCACTCGATTGCTGCCCTTGTCATCGCAGGTATCAACGCGGAATGGCGAATCGGTGCCATGGATGAGGGAAGTTGAATTCCTGAGAGCGCTTCTGCCTTCTGGGCAATTCGATTTTTTGCCCTTTCCACCGTCCAACCCAAACCCCTGGGAGCGATGCGGATGACGCGGTCCCTCCACGGCTTGGAGGCAAGGAGTTCATCCTCGGATTCCACCGGCAATGGGCCAAGAATCCCCGACACAACCTGAAAGGGAATACCGGCCCCATGAAGGGCATCCGCCTCCTTTACCACACGGGGATTGCAGGAAAGCCTTCCAGGAGTGACCAAGCAGACTCGTGACATTTTCAGGAACGCCTTTCCATGCAGACGAATCGTCGTGCAATGAGACGCATCCTCTTGGCCAGGCGCCACCCAATGATTCCCGCACACGAATTGACCAGGTTTCCGCCCAGTGACGGTTGCAGGTTGGAGCCTCCCAACTCCATTACCCGTTGCTCGGCGGCCTCGACCAGTTCCGGCATGTCCGGCCAACACAGATAGACAAATCTTTGGAAGCGATTCGCAACAGCCGCCCTCGCCTCGGGTGAATCATCCACTGAAAGCAAATGACGGGTGGAAAGGTCCATCGACAGAAATTGCGACTCCCAAGCCCCTGCCCCACGCCCGCCACTGAGTGAATTGGGGTTTCCGGATCTATAGTACGACTTCGCATCAGCAACGAACCTGATGCCTTTGGACTTTACCACAACCCGGGCAAAATACTCCCCGTCGTCATCGAGGGAAAGGCGTTCATCCCAGGGGCCAGCCGCGTCAGCAATCGCACGGGGCACCAACCAACACGCGGGGTGCATCATGTAGTGATCATTGTAAAGAACCCGTAGCAGATCGGCAGGATTTGTATAGTCCCTCCAGGGTGGTTGACTTTTAAACCTGGCATTTTCTGGACGGTCGTGAAACCTGCCCCAGGAACCAGTGGAGACATGGCCGGGGTTCGATTCCAGGCATTCCACTTGGAGAGATATTTTGTTCGGGGCGATGATATCATCCGCATCAAGATACTGGATATAATCACCTTTCGCGAGTGAATAGGCATGGTTTCGTGCTACAGAAGCACCGGAATTCGCCTGCCGATGAAGCTGAAGGCTGTCTGACTTTATATCCCTCAGGACATCCAGTGTTCCATCCGTGGACCCATCATCAACAACGATGACTTCCTTGGGTGCCCAGGTCTGTTGAAGGGCGCTTTCAACGCTTTCACGGATTGTTTCCCGCGCATTGTACGCGGGAATGAGGATGGAGACCAGGGGCATATTGCTCACTTGATCGCCTCCAATCCCATTTGAAGGGCCTTGCGCCATGCCGTTGTGAAATATTCCAGCTTTGCCCCGGCAACGTAATGATGGAGGACGCCACGGGGAGTTGAAATTTCCTCCCCGCTCGGGAGACATATATACGCATTCCCATCAAGGACTTCGGGCCTGGACGAAGATGCCATCATGGCGACAAGGGCCTGCTCGTCGTAGTAGGATGCTTTCCCGTCTGCAATCAACTCCGAATGCCATTTTTCCAGGTCTTCCCAGATGATATCCCGGGAATTCAATCCGCAGACGCCAACATTGAGCTGTTCCTGGAGGGGCTTCCCACAGATTGCCTGAAGTGCCTCCAACGACCTTCCGTAACTTGTCTGCACATCCTTCATCAGGAGGGGTTCCTGCGGATCATCCAGCCAATTCAGGATGGCATCTGGTCGCTGAAAGAACAACATGTCCGAATCAAGTACCAGTTTCCACCCTTGATCGAGGGCATGTATATCAGTGACTTTTCTCAGGTGTGGATAGACAAGCCTGCGCTGCAGGAGCGTTGGACGTGAATCGATGAATGCCTGAAGTTGCGCCTCCACGTCGGATCTTTTCACAACACGACAGGAGCTTGAAAAAGTGCGGTGGAAAATTTCGCAGGTATCCCTGTTCAATGTTCCATCATCCCACAGAACCAGGCGAAGTGGCCTTCCCGCGTGGGCGAAAAGCGTCCAGGCACAGAACATCGTCTGGTCCCAGAACTTCGTACCAGTCAGGAAGTTGACCTCGGGTGCGCCTTCAAGTTCCTCCATGGACCAGTTGATGGAAGGAAGATTTCCGGCCGCTGCCCTCATCGCGGCCCTGCCCCGCCATGCCACAAAGCGCCGCCATGGTGTGTCCCTGACGATACGCCGCACCCAGCCAATGGGGGCATGATAGACATGATAAAGCGCACGCCCGGCACCAAGTCTCCTTGCAAAAGTCTTCATATTCACGATGGAAGCCGGCTCCTTCCCTCAACAAGACCACAGGACCCACGCCATTTGATGCGGGAGGGAACGTCACGCCATGCACGATGGGTGAAGAAGTACTTCACCTTGAGAAGCTGGGCCTGCCACGGTCTCACCGGTTGCCAGGGCCTGATGCCATGAACGTCCAGACACATCACCCAGGTTCGTGACCCGGCCTCGGAAAGCCTCGACAGATAACCGGGATCCACCCTGCCATCGGGAATCAGGTGTTCCAATGTGAGCTGGGGGGAATAGACAATACTCCATCCTGCCTCCAGTATTGTCATGACAAGGTCATTGTCGCCACCAGACGCCAGGCTGCTCCCGGATCTGTCCAATGCCAATCGCCTTGGATCCTTCTCCAGTGCCTCGGCATAGGTGGCAAACCCCTCGCGACAAACGGCCATCCCGGCACCAATCGGGGCGAATTCGGGATACACGTTCCCCTCGCTCCGTGTGTCCTTCCAATTGGCTTCCAGTCGCTGGTCGCCCAAATCCCTGCACGCCAAAATCCTGGTGACCTGATTGATCCATGGAGGCGGGGGCGATTCGAACACCGGGATGGACTTTCCACCCAGGGCACCCAGTCTGGGATGTTGGGAAAACTCCTGTCGAACCAACTCCAGATAGTCGGGGGCGAGTATATTGTCGTCATCCACCATGAGGATGACCTTCCCCGTGCTTTCATGGTAACCGCGCAATCTGGCATGGGTGAGGCCCACACGGGGTTCGTCTATAATATGGGAATTGGGGTGCCAGGTAAGATCGAGGGAGCCCTTGAGGGGCGTTTTGCTTTTGTTGTCAACAATGACAAGCTCCCAATCCCCGACAGGAAGCGTCTGCGACCTCAAGCCTTCCAAGGTTTTCCGCAGGCGCATCTCGTTTGGATTGTGGGTACAAATCACCACGCTGAGTTCGTGGTCATTGCTCCTGGTTGTCACCGATTCAACTTCCCTTCGGGTCATTGCCTTGGGGCATGAACGACTTCCTGTCCCCGGCGAGTCCATTTCGCCCCCAAGGTACAATCGCCATCAAGGGAAACCAAGTGCTGTTTTCTGCCTGTCGAGCTGAAAGCGGCTGGAATTTATCTTCCAAGGGCACCGGGAATCAAAGGATCCACATAGGGTTCCTGGGTGGAATAGAGGAGTTCCGGATCCTGGAGAAGGGCGCGTGTGAAATCCCTTTCAGCGGCCTCGATCTGCCCGAGTTGCTGAAGGATCATCCCCCGCAGGTAAAACCCAAGGGCCCAGGTGCCTTCATCGGCAGTGTCATCCGCCTCATCCTCATCGGAGATAAGGGCGATGGCATGATTGACCTCCTCAAGGGCACGGTCGAGTTCCTGGGTTGCCAGAAGGATTCGTGCGCGATTGAAGCGGGCATCCTGATAGCCGCTCCTGACATCGATGGCGACATCAACGTCAATCATGGCACGCTCGTCGTCCCCACGGTTGAGGAACAAATTTGACCGGTTGTTTCGACCGGTCGTATATCGGCTCCTGATGCCAAGGGCGATATTGAAGTCCTCCAACGAATCGGAGTAACTGCCGAGCATGTAATTCGTCACACCACGATTGTTGCGATGGTAGCGATAGATGAAGAAGTTCCCCAGCTTGAAGGAGACAGCTTCGTCGAAGTGCTCAATTGCCTTGGAAATATTGCCGTCTGAGTAGGCATCAAGACCGGCATAATTTGCGGGAATGCTTTTGCACCCGACTCCTGTCGCGATGACACCGGCGAAGAGAAGGGGTAGAAGGAGCTTGCGGGTCATAGTCATGTATTTCCTCATTCTTCATCATTGCTTGTGATGGGGCTGAACGGTTCGCGCTCCGTTGGGGTCCTGCGTCTTCCACCATCGTCATCGAGAATAAAGTAGGTGGCCCCTGCGATACCTGCGAGACCGAGACCGCCAACCAGAAGACCGACGGGAGTCGTCCACCAGAAAAAGAAGCCGCCCTCGAAATCAACGCCAAGGGCACCGGTTGCAATGGGGCCGAGTCCCCCTGCCATGGCAGCGAACTCGGTAACCGTTGTCCAGGCATCTCCAACACGGCGCAGTTGAATGACATCTCCCCGACCGAGCGAGGCGACGGCATCCATGGCCGAACCACTGAGGATGGAGAAGTTGCCGTCAAATACTGAAACCTGAATGTCACCACTTGGCAATTGGCCAACGAAGACGGTTGCCGCTGAAGCAGCATCGCCGAGGGGCGTAATGCTCAGGTCACTGAAGGAAACAGTCATCGCCTCGGTGCCGCGCTTTCCAGCGATCAGGGCACCCTTTTGCAATTCGATGGAGTTGGCGCCAGTGACGGTCGCCTGGGATCCGGCATCAACCATCACCGCATTTCCACCGATGAATTCGAGTTGGACCATTGACTCATGGGGGACGATGACATCACCCGGAGTAAACACTGCCGAGGAGGTAGTCACCGATTCGATCCCCCCCCTTGTAACTTCGAAGGGAGTCGATGCGGATGCCATTCCATCGGCCAGGGCGTTTCCTCCCATGAGGAGGAGTGTCGCGGTCAGTGCATAATTCCAGCGGTTCATCTGTTGTGCTCCTGTCTGTCCAACCTATTTCGGTTGTGTTGCGGCAATCGCATTGCCGGTGTGTTCTTCCTGATTTTGTCCTAGCAGGTCATTGGGATTCCAACTAATCCCTGCCTTTTCCAGTGCATGACGTCGATACATGTTTCGACGTAATTCGCAAAATTCGTCGTTCTTGTCGAAGGATCCGGAAAGGTGCCCCATGAAGGCAAGGCAACCGCCCTGGCAGAAGTTCCGCCACGAACATTGGCGACATTCGGCCACCCGCTCCCGACGCC
>JAFIGB010000067.1 GCA_020831705.1 Candidatus Sumerlaeia bacterium
TCGTTGGAGGGGGTGGGAGCCTCCCGCGTAATCGTCCGCTGGGCGAGGCTGCTGTGTGTCCCTTCGTCGTCCGTCGCACGTACCTCGATGAGATTCGTGCCAACGACAAGCCCGTCTGCTGTGAAGCTCCAACTGGTCGTACCACTGGCGGTCTGCCATGCACCACCGTTGTTGCGCCACTGGACCGAGGAGACGGTGCTATCCGATGCGGTCGCTGTCCCTGAGAAGTCGACACTCGTGGTTTCGTTACTGACGGTCTGGTTGGCGGATGGTGTGGTGATGATCGGGGGAGGGAATGGCACGCTTTCTATGGGCTCCGAGGCAAGGCGGAACCCGAAACTGTAGAAGGTGCCCCCCGAAATCGATCTGGGAGCCCTCCAGCGATTAGCCGAGCGACTGGCACCGGCGCTGGAGTCCCAGTCGCCGCCTCGTAATACAGGGTCTTCCCTAATGATTTGACCAGAGCTGTCAAAACCAGTCGGCCCCGTGGGATCGGTGACACTACCGCCCGGGAGCGAACTCGAGTACCAATCCTGGCACCACTCCCACACATTGCCGTGCATGTCATACAGACCAAAGGCGTTGGGCAGCTTTTGGCCCACTGGCTTGGTCCCATGATCTGGATCTGAACTGGAAGAAGCGTTATTCCCGCAATACCACATGTACTGACTGCGGATCCCATCATCCTGGCATGCGTCTGCCACCGAAAGTGAATCACCAAAATGAAACCGTGTCGTCGTTCCCGCACGGGCGGCGTATTCCCATTCCGCCTCCGTTGGCAGGCGGAATGTCGCCGTCGCACCCTGCCCCGTCGATATAATGTGTGTATTCAGTGCTGTGATAAAGTTCTGGGCATCGTCCCAGGAGACTCGTTCCATTGGGTTGTTGGGCCGACCGGGAAAATCGAGATGCGGCCATTCCTCACCCATCACGGCCTCCCACTGCGCCTGCGTCACCGGGTACCTGCTCATGAAGTAGTCCTGTGTCAGCGTCACGTTCGTCTGTGGACCTTCGTCATCTCCTCGGCCCCGTTCGTCTCCCGGTGAACCCATGACAAATGATCCCGCCGGAATGCGCACCATGATCAGGGGGATATCGCCGGGAAGTGTGATGATGATTTCTTCGGCGAGACGCGTGACGACTCGTGAGCTGAGTTCGCTGTGCGTGCCCTCGGCGTTCGTTGCACGCACCTCTATCAGATTGACACCCACTTCCAGCGGCGAAGCCGAGAAGTCCCAACTTGTGGTGCCGCTGGCGGCCTGCCATGCACCCCCATTGTTACGCCAATGAACCGCGGAGACGGTGCTGTCCGGTGACGACGCCGTACCTGAGAAAGTAACGCTGGTGGTATCGTTGCCAACGGTCTCGTTGGCGGATGGCGAGACGATGGAGGGTGGCGGAAAAACAACTTCTGCCTGCCGCAAAATAGTGCGCGTGGCGAAGGGCGAGCTGAGATCACTGTGCGTACCTTCGGCGTTTGTCGCACGCACCTCAATCAGATTGGTACCCACCTCCAGCGGCGAGGCGGAGAAGTCCCAACTTGTGGTACCGCTGGCGGCTTGCCATTCACCGCCATTGATACGCCACTGCACCGAGGAGACGGTGCTATCCACTGCTGATGCCGTACCTGCGAACGCCACACTCGTGGTTTCGTTGCCAACGGTTTGGTTGGGGGGTGGGGAGTCGATGGTAATGGTTGGGGGAGGGGGTGGTACGCCAACCAGCCGGAACCCCAGGTTGTTGCGACTTGTGCTTGAAGGTACGCTGCTGCGACTGGCCGAACGGCAACTCCCGGCATCGCTGTCCCAACCGCCGCCACGCACTACCCGCCGCGGGTCATTAGTCACCCCACCCGGCGGATCCGGCCATCTCGGATCGAACACGCTCCCGCCCGGTAAACTGGCAAAGTAGTCCCGAGACCACTCCCTCACATTGCCGTGCATGTCGTACAGGCCGAAGGCGTTCGGAAGCTTCTGCCCCACGGGCTTGGTTCCATAATCCGCGTCGGGGTCCCCATCGTTCCAGTTCCCATTATTCCCCTCCCACCACATATAATCCGATCGATTTCCCGGCAATGCACCGGCCGCGCAGTCTTCCTCCTGATCATCGCAGCCGAGCGAGTCCCCGAAGTAAAACCGCGTCGTCGTTCCCGCACGCGCCGCATACTCCCACTCTGCGTCGGATGGAAGCCGTAAAGTCACCGGCCCTTGATCTGTCGCGGAAATGTGGGCGTTCAGCGCTGATATGAAGCCCTGAATTTCGAACCAGGAAACGTTTTCCACTGGATTATCTGGTCGGCCTGAGAATAAGGATGGATTGATATCCCTCAGCGCATCCCACTGTTCCTGCGTTACCGGGTACTTGCCCATGTAGAAGTCCTTCGTCAGCGTTACATTGGTTAGCGGACCCTCATTGCCCGACCGTCCAACCTCGTCCTCCGGCGACCCCATGACAAATGACCCTGCCGGGATGAGGACCAGTTCCAGTTCAACATCGCCGGGGAGGATGATTGTCCTCTCCTCCTGAGCCATCATGCTGGCCGGAAAACCGGCAAAAATCAGGATCGAAAGACAGAAAAGGAGAAAACGTGGCATGGGGAGACCTCCGGGGGATGGTGGAAAAGTGCGGTTCTGGATGATGGGGTGGTTCATGATTAAGGTGGGAAAAGAACGTGTCATTGCTTGATTTTCCTTCACTTGGCAAAAGTTGGGAGGATGGTCGAACGGAATCCCTGCACAGAGGGGCCATAAGTGTTTGTATGTAATGGTGGCTGTGATAATCCTGATTATTTCCCATTGCAAGAGGAAAAACCCGGAAATTTCCCGGGTGTGAATTGCGGGGGTGTTCCCTGATGGGGTGTTTGGGAATCCTAGGGAGGTGTCATGGATCGGGGTGGAGGCGCTTATTGGCCATTTCCACGGATCAAATGGCCATTCCTCCCTTGATCCCGAATGGTGGAGGAAGATGATGGGGATTCGGTCGGTTTTTTGGCGGCCATTTTCCGGAAGGACTGGTTTATCCCGTGATTTTTCGTTCCCTGATTCTCTTCGCGACGGTCTTTGCCGTGGCTTCCTGTACAATGGTGCAAACTTCAGAGACGGCACCCGAACCGACTCCAGCCCCCGAACCCCCTCCCCCCGTGGTTGTGCAGGTGGAAACTGATCCCCTTATTGCCCAGGATCTGGTGGGCAAGGTGGCCATCCGTAATTACCAGTGGGATGAGGAGAATCATCCCTCGATTTCCTTTGTGCTGGAAAATCTTACGGCCACGGAATCCTTTGAATTGGAACTTTCCTCGGAGTTTTATGATCATGCCGGGGAGCCTCGGTTTCGCACTCCTTGGACGCGGTTCGTTGTGGAACCGGGGAAGCGCCACCACTATTACGCTCAGGCCGATCGGCGGGGGGTGATCCAGGGAAGGGTCTTTCTTCGTCAGGTCATTGAAGGGGTCGACACCACCGAATGATCTACTTTTTGAAACGGCTTCCCCTGGCCTTCCTGACGTTGCTGCTGGTGGCGTCGGCGTGTTTTTTTCTGACCAAGGCGGCGGGCGAGGAGGCGGCCTTCGGGGAGCGCAATCCGCCCCCGGAAGTGCGTGCGGAAATTGAACGGAAGTGGGGTCTTGATCGGCCCCTCCATGAGCAATACCTGCTGCACATGAGCAAATTGCTCGTTCTCGATTCGATGGAATCGCGCAAGCAGCGCAATCGGACGCTTCGCGATGTGCTCAAGTCCCACCTTCCCCCTTCCCTGCGGCTGGGTGCCCGCGCCCTCATTCTTGCCATCGTTCTCGGGGTTCCCGTCGGGGTTTTTTGCGCCATCTATCACAATCGGATTCCGGACAATGGAGGGACGGTGTTGGCGCTGGTTGGTGTGTCCGTTCCCAATTTTGTACTCGCCAGTTTTGCGATCTATTTCCTCGCCCGCCGCTGGGAGTTGTTCCCTGCCATTGGGTGGGACACGCCGACGCCGCCCTGGCAACTCGGCGAGGGGATGCCGGCATTTATGCATGGCATCTGGGATGAGATTTGGCGGACGCGATTGTGGGTTCCTGCGGCGTGTCTGGCGGCGTTTCCCTTTGCGGCGATTATGCGCCTGACACGTTCCTCGATGCTCGATGCCCTGCGGCAGGATTACGTCCGCACGGCGAGGGCGAAGGGGGTGGCGGCCTGGCGGGTCATTGTTGTTCATGCCCTGCGTAATGCCCTGACCCCCGTAGTAACCTACATCGGCCCGGTGACGGCGGGCGTGCTGACGGGGTCGCTGGTAGTGGAGACGATTTTTGCCCTGCCCGGTCTGGGGCGGTTCTTTGTGGAATCGGTCAATAACCGTGACATGCCCCTTATTATGGGGCTGACGGTATTTTATTCGGCGCTGCTGGTTTCCATGAACCTGATCGTGGATGCGATATACCCGATCCTGAACCCGCGTCTGAGAAAATGAATTTCCGAGGAATTCTCATTCAATCCCGGTGGGGAGCCCTTGCCCTCTTCCTCTTCGTGGTGGGTCTCGGTCTTCTCTTTTTCCACGGCCAGCTTGAGAGTTCGGATGAAGTGCTGATGGCGGCGACTTCCGTGTCGCTGGCAGATCGGGGTTCCCTCCGATTCACCGAACCAATTTATGATCACTATTTCAGTGGATATGGGTTGGGGATGCCGCTGGTGGGAATTCCGCCGCACCTTCTTCAGCGCGGGCTTGGATTTATCGGGGTTATCGATGAGAATGCCCCTGCCCTTTTCAATCTTGCACCGGTGATACTATCGGGCATTGCGCTGGTCTTTCTCGGCGGATTCCTCGGTGGGCAACGGCGCTGGGCGTATCTTGGCCTTGTGCTGCTGGCGTGTCCGCTCCTTGCCGCAGCCCAGCGATTTTACTCCGAAATGCTTTTGGCAGCGGCTCTCGCGGTTCTCTTTTGCCTGTTTGAGAAGGGGCGACATTCCCGACCTTCCCCGAAATTGATTGTGCTGATGGGGGTGGGGGTCTTTTTGGCCGCCTGTCTGGCCATGCTCTCAAGGATTGCCGCCCTGCCGTTTCTGCTCCTCGCGTTGGTGTGGGGGTGGCGGCATGGAACGAAGTGGACCTTCCTCCTCCCAGCCCTTGGTGGAATTCTGGCGGGTGGTGCGATCACGATGCTCCAGAACATTGCTCTTTGGGGTGGTCCCTTTGAAACTGGCTATAAAGGACAGAACTTCACGACACCCCTTGGAACCGGTGCGTATGCCCTTCTGTTCTCCACCGAACGGGGCGCCCTGATCTTCTTCCCCGCCCTTTTGGTGCCCCTGCTTGGGTGGAAGCATTTGGGTGGTCCCCAGCGACGTTTGACGGTGGCTGCCGTGGCGCTGACGCTTTTTTCGATCTGCTTTCATGGAGTCTTCTGGACGTGGCATGGGGGATGGACCGCCGGGCCAAGATTCCTGCTGCCGGTTCTGATTCTATTCATCCCGGGTATTGCCCGGGTTGTGTCCCGATGGAGACATCTGGTTTTCCCCCTGAAGCTCTTCGTTGTCGTCTCCATCGCGTGGGGAATCATGATGAACTGGATTTACCTCCAGCATTCGCCCATGCACTGGTGGCGGCTGACTTGGGGTTTTCACCTGATTGAAAACAAGTTTCTCTTCATGCCCCAGATGAGCCTTTGGCAGGCGTGGATGGAGGGCGTTCCCCTTCCCCGCCTGACGAGCGTCCTGCCCCCGGCATGGAGCCTCTTCTTCACCGCCATGGGAATCACCTTCGTTGCGGTGTCGCTATACCCGCTTCTGGTGCCGTTCCGGGGACACACGGGAATCTCGGGGAAGGCGGCATTGAAGCCGGTGGAGTTCCGGGGAATCCGTCCGGCACCCCTTCAGGTGGCCATCCTTGGGGTGGTTTTTCTTCTTCTGGCAGCGACGAAATGGTTCTCAGGCCCCCGCGGCTGGGAGGTCATCGGGGCCGGATTCTATGCCGAGCGCCCAAGCCATCTGCTCCTGGACGGGCAGCAGGGGACTTTCAGGGGGTGGCTGGATTACCCCTTGGCGACGCCGATGCGGCTCCATCTTCGCGGGGCCGGTCCCTACCGGGTGACGGTCAATGGGGAGACGATTTTCGAGGATGGCGACGTGGGGCCTCCCCGTCTTTCCCGGGCAGACCTTAATTTATCCCCCGGGCTTCACCAGATCGAAGTGCAGGTTTTGCCCCGTCCCCAGGGGGCCCCTTCCCGCATCGAGCTTTTCTGGAGTTGGGGGGGCGAAGGGCGGTTTATGACCCCGGCGGGGGGAGAGTACCTGCTTCCCAGACCGTTAACGGCGAGCGAGCAGTTCTTCACCCGGATCTGGCGGCGAAAGGAAATCCTTCTGGGCGCTGTATTGGCGCTCCTGTTGCTGATGAAAGGAGGGGCATCTGCGTTCTTGCAGTCCCTGCCCCTTGGAAGGAACAATTCCGCGGTATCGAGGTGACTCGACGTACCGCCGAACCGTGAAATTACGAAACAACCGGCGGCGGGTGGAAAAAGTCTGCTCCTCGCGATGGTCCCCGGGCCAGCAATCAACCTCCACGGAGAACCCTGACAACCATGATTCAGTCCACCGACGTTGAACTCGGCCGCACCCTTGTGGAAATGGGCAAGGTCGACCCCGACATGCTCGACAGCGCGGTGCGTGATGCCAACAAGGCCAATGAGCGCCTTGACCGGGTACTGATCAAGATGGGGCTTTGTGACCAGGAGGCGATCCTGCAGGCCACCGCCAAGATCCTTCACCTTCCCTACCAGAAACTTGGTTCCCTGGCCCCCGATGTGGAGGCGGTCAGGCTGGTACCGGCTGAAATCGCCGAGCATTACTCCATCGTCCCGGTGGAACTGAATGATGGTGTGCTTTACATCGCCACCCACACCCCCGGGGATCTGTTCATGGTGGATGAACTGCGTCGCCAATTGGGGGTGGAGCTGGAATTGATCGTCGCCACCGAGTCGGAAATCGACAAGGCCTACAACAATATCTACGGTATTGGTGGTGCTGTGATGCAGCGCCTCAGCGAGGAGCAGAACAAGCTCCCCCAGGAAGCCGAGGTCAGCCTTTCCGACAACATCGACATTGATGAGATGGCGGCCGACGCCACCATCGTCCGCTTCGTGAACCAGCTCATTCAGGAAGCCATGCGCGACCGCGCGACGGATATCCATGTCGAGCCGATGGACAAGGAGCTTCGCATCCGCTACCGCATCGACGGCATGCTCTATGAAGCCCCCATCCCCCCGGCGATCAAGAAATTCCAGGCGGCGATCATCAGCCGTCTCAAGATCATGGCCGACCTCAATATTGCCGAGCGTCGCCTCCCCCAGGACGGCAAGATCAAGATCAAGGCGGGGGAGAAGGAATTCGACCTTCGTGTGGCCACGGTGCCCACGCCCTACGGTGAATCGATCGCCATTCGTATTCTTTCCCGTGATTCCGAAATGACGACGCTGCAGAAGCTCGGCTTCAGCGACGAACACATGGGCATGATGCGCCAGATGATCCAAAAGCCGTACGGGATTATCTTCGTCACCGGGCCGACGGGTTCGGGCAAGTCCACCACCCTTTACGCCAGTCTTTCGGAAATCAATTCCACCGACCGCAAGATCATCACCATCGAGGACCCCATCGAGTACCGTATTGCGGGGACGACACAGATCCAGGTCAATGGCCCCATCGGGTTGACGTTCGCCCGTATTCTGCGCACGACCCTGCGTCTCGACCCCGACGTCATCATGGTCGGTGAAACCCGCGACCCCGAGACCGCAAAAATCACCATCGCCACGGCCATGACGGGCCACCTTGTTTTCTCCACGCTCCATACAAACGACGCCTGTGGTTCCTTCACCCGTCTGACCGACATGGGTGTGGAACCGTTCCTCATTGCGTCCTCGGTGGAGGGTGTTCTGGCCCAGCGCCTGGTCCGTGTGCTTTGTCCCCAATGCAAGCAAAGCTACCGCCCCGACCCGGGGCTGGTTCGTCAGCTGAACATGACACGGGACAATCCGGACAATATAGATTTCAAGCGCCCCGGCGGTTGCGAGGCATGCCGCTATACAGGATACGCCGGCCGTACCTGCATTATCGAAATGGTACGCATGGACGAGGCGGTGCGGCGCAAGGTCGTCACGAATTCCTCCGCAAGTGATGTCAAGGCGACGGCAATGAAGAACGGCATGAAGCCGATCCGCTTCGCCGGTTGGCAGAAAATCAAATCAGGCATGACCACCTGTGACGAGGTTCTCCGCGTGACCATGGAGGACGAATTCAACGACGAGTTCACCGGCGAGGAAGAGGAGCACAAGGGCCTCGTCGTCGAGGAAATACTCGGCGACCCTGATGCTCGCCAGGACGACTGATCCTCCCATCCCATCCGACCAGGAATTGACACGACAAGATGCCGACATTTGTCTATAAAGCGAAGGACAAGAAGGGCGCCCCGGTGGAGGGCAGCATGGAGGCCGAAGGGCGTGCCGCCGTGGTGACCCGTCTCCAGCAGATGGGCTACTTTCCGGTGTCCATCAACCAGGGAGTCAAGCGCGGTGGCAAGGTGGTCTCGGCAGGCACCTCCGGTGGTGCCAAGAAGGGGGGATCCTCTGCAAAGGGAAAGGAAGCCCCCAAGGCGTCTACAGAAGACAGCGGTCAAAGTTTCACGGAATGGTGGAGTTCCCGGCGGGGAATCACCGCGAGTGACCTGGCCGGATTCAACCGCCAGTTGGCCGACCTTCTCGGGGCCGGAATCCCTCTGGTCAAGGGGCTGGCGATCCTCAACAAGCAGACCACGAACGAGAAACTTCGTGAGGTGATTTTCTCCATCCTCGATGATGTCCAGGGGGGTGCCACCTTCGCTGATGCGCTGGCGAAACACCCCAAGGTTTTTTCCAAGCTATACGTGGCGATGGTGCGCTCGGGTGAAGCGGGCGGCATGCTTGACGATGTCCTTCAGCGGCTTGCGGACTTTTCCGAGCAGGAGGAACAGACCCGCGGCAAGATCAAGTCCGCCCTGGCATATCCCGTCGTCATGGTCATTGCCGGATCCATCGCCGTCTTTGTCATGTTCTCCTTCATCATTCCCCGTATTACGGCGACCTTCGAGCAGCTCAACCAGGCGCTTCCCGCAATCACCCAGTTGCTCATCACCATGAGCGACGCCACCCAGGAATACTGGCTCATCGGGCTGGTGGTCATTGCCGTGGCGATTGTCGTTGTCTGGCAATTCCTGCAAAGCACCGAGGGGCGATTGATGTGGCACCGTACCCAGTTGTCGCTCCCGCTCATGGGGCCGCTGGTGCAAAAGAGCGAGGTTGCCCGTTTCGCACGGACGCTTGGCTCCCTGCTGCGCAACGGTGTCTCCATCCTTGTTGCCCTTGAGATCGTCAAGGAAGTGCTCAACAACCAGATCGTCCGCGGTGAAGTGGAAAAAGTTGTCGAGGAAATCACCCAGGGTTCCGGTGTTGCCGCGCCGCTGAAGAACAGCAAGGTCTTCCCCCCCATTGCGGTCAACATGATCGCCATTGGCGAGGAAACGGGGCGCCTTCCCGAGGTGCTTCTTCGGGTAAGCGAGTCCTTCGAGGGCCAGGTTGAGCGTTCCGTGCGCACGCTGACCTCGCTCCTTGAGCCCATCATCATCGTCATCATGGGCGCGGTGGTTGCGTTCATTGTTATTGCGATGCTTCTTCCGATTTTCAGCCTCGACCCCTCGGGAGGAATGTAATGGCTCCTTCCCCGTTCCGTCATCGTCGCCGCGGCGTGACCTTCCTTGAGATCATGGTTGTCATCGTGATTTTGGGGATTCTCGCTGCCGTTGCACTCCCCAACATGATGGGGACACGGTCGCGGGCGGCACTGAGGACGGCGGCAAGGTCGATGACGTCGGCGGGGATTCAGGCGCGCCAGGCAGCCATTGCCTACGGGAAGGAAACAGAACTCATTATAGACATGGAAAACGGGTCATGGATGATTCTTCTCATGCCGGAGGAGGAGGACGAGCGGGTCAATCGGGGGCGTCGCCGCGCACCGGTCCGCAGCTCCATGCGCACGGAGCGCGAAATGGCCCCCGGCTATACATCCGAGGAGCAAATCCGCGAGCTTCCGAGCCGGGTCACCTTCGGGGAAATCACGACGTGGAGCGACAAGGACGATGCCCGCCCCGCGACCAACCGCCGCCGTGGCGTGGTGCGTGCCGACCTGCATCGTCTTACTTTCTATCCAAACGGCTCCTCCTCCGGGATGGCCATTGAATTGAAGAATGATCGTGACCGCTCGCTGACGGTGGACTTCGACCGCTCCAGTGGCCGCCCCGAAATTTATGAGGGACCACCGAAGACGCTGGCGCAGAAGCTCACGGACATGGGTCTCAACCCCGAGGACTACGGAATCTTCGACGAGCGTGACCTTGCCGCGGGCGAAGGACGACGACCCGGAGAAGGTTTCACCCGCATCGGATGGAGCGAGGAGGAGCGCATCGGCCATTACGAAAGCGTTGCGGAGCGCCTCATGCGCCGGGCGCAACGTCGTCATACCGAGGAAAACGAAGGGGCCGCCTCCGCATATATGGAGGCCCAACGCTGGGGGTCCCGATGAAGCGCACCAATCAGGTTCTTCCCGGGAAGTACAACAGGGCGGCGTTCATCCTCCTTGAGGTGATGCTGTCCATCATGATTGTCGGTGTGACATTCGTGGCCATCCTTCGTGGGTTTATTGTCGCCTACGATACCCTCGGCAAGGTGAGGATGAATGAGACGGCCATTCATCTGGCGACATCCCTGATGGACGATCTCATCCTTGAGCCATTTTCCGTGGGTGATTATCAGGGTCGCTTCGCCGATGATCCCCGGTTTGGGGATGACTTCGCAGGATGGTACTGGGAAGTGCGCGTGGAAAGTGAAACGCCAAGGTACAACGTGCGGATTCGTGAACGCCTTCGCAGTGACCTTGAGGAATTGTACTTCGCCCATGTGATCGTGCTGTACGACGCCGATGATGATCCGAGGGGAAGGGCCGTGGGCCGTCGCCGGGTTCGGGGCTCCTCGCAACAGGTGTATATCAACATCAACACCATCCTTCTGGAACCGGACGTCTTCACCGTCCGTTCGATTGAAAGGAATCAACTCTTTTGATGCGTCGACTTGCGCCACGCCATGGTCGTGACGGCCTGACAGTCCTCGAGGTACTCGTCGCCCTGACGGTCTTCGGGCTGGTTTCCGTCGTGATTTTTACCGTTTTCGCGACGGCGATTCGGAGCCAGGGCGTGACCGAGCGCGAAGCGGAGACACTCCAGCGGGCGCGTGTGGCGATGGACACCTTCAGCCGCGACCTGAACAATATCTTCTTCCGGGATGAGACGTCCTACAATGTCACCATCTCAAGGTTGCTCGAGGAACAGGAGCGGGAAAGGCTCCGTGCGGAAACCGAGGGTGACTGGACGAATTTCTCAAATCTATACGGCGATCCCTTCGGCAACGGCACCCGGCGCCGCGACCGCGAGGAGGAACCCTCCGTTGGTGACCCCTTCCGTCGGGGCCGCCTTATAGACGTCCAGTTCAAGGGGAGCGAAGGCGAGAACTTCGACAGCTTGAGTTTTGCCACCTACGCTCCCCTCGACATGGGGGGGACATACAGGCCGTGGGGTTTGAGCCGAGTGACGTATCGGGTGGACAACAACATCCTCGTTCGTGTGCAGGAGACGGTGGAATCGGAGCGCACCGACCTGCTCGGCAACATCATGCTCAAGTCCTACACGCCCGAGGTTTCCCGCCTGGCCGAAGGGGTCCGCGAGTTCAAACTGAGCTACGCTTTTTGGTTCGACAACAAGTGGTTCGAGATCACCGACTGGGCCTCCGACCGTCGGCAGGTGCGCAATTCCAACTCGCTGATGGCAATGTATGAGGAGGATCGATTCGGCACGCGGGATGAGGAGGATCGCGACCTGCGTCCGGGAGACGCGGGCTACAATGAGCGATTGAATTATCTGGATGACCAGGATCTCGACCGCCTTCCCGCCTACGTGCGCCTCCGGTTGACCCTTGCGGACCCGGAGACGGAGCGCCATGACCGCACCTTCACGCGCATCTTCAGGGTTTTCCCATCCGTGGAAACGTATATACCGAACATGGACCTGGATGAGAACGAGCGTGATGCCGAACGCACCGAGCGTATGGACATCTATACGGAAATTTTCCCGGGGGCGCTTGAGGAATGATCAGCATGCCCGTTTCCCCCCACTCACTTCTTCGCTCCCGGCAACGGGAGAAGCGCGGGGTTGTGCTGGTGCTCGTTCTTTGGATCGCCATCATTCTCGCGCTGATCAGTTACTCGGTCTTGTTCCAGGTTGCCGTCGAGGCGTCGGTCACCTCCACGCGGAAGAAGTACCTTGAGGCGGAAGCCCTCGCCCGCGCCGGGGTTGCCAAGGCCATCGTCGACCTGCGCAACGACATGATTCACGATCATGCCGAGGAGGCGACGGTCTTTGATGCCGAAGGTGATGTCTGGGCGCGGCCCGAGGAGGACAAGACCGAGGTTCAGTTGTCCCGCTACAGTGAGGGCTACTTCACCGTCCGGGTGTTCGACGAAAACGGTCTGATCAATCTGAACCGGATCAATGCGGCGAACATGGTCGTCCTGCGGCGCCTCATGGAGGAGTTCGGTTATTCCGAGGAGGCCGCCGAGATTGCCGCCGCTGCCGTGGTGGATTGGCGTGACAGCGACTACATCCCCGTCCTTCCCAATGCCCCCCACAACGACGAGGGGATTGCGTACGCGATGATTCAGTACGAGGACGAAAACCGGGGGCGTGCACGGGAGGAAAACGTCGAACCCCTTGTTTTCCGCAATGAAGATTACCTCACCGTGGATGAACTTCTGGAGGTCTACGGAATCACACCGCGTCTCTTTTTCGGTCCCGGTACCCGCGAGGCGGCCCAGTACGAGGAGTATTTTGGGGAACCCGAGGGTGATTTGTTCCAGATCGACGATGATGCTCCCTACACCTACGACGGGGAAACCTACCTGGGCCTGCGGGATTACTTCACCGTTCACGGTCGTGGCGTGATCAACATCAACACAGCCCCCTTCCACGTCCTTGCCGCCCTGGGGCGCGCGGTGGACCAGGATGGCGAGTCCTTCGCCGATCGCGTGATCAGTAACCGGCGGGGGAACAGGGAGCGTGACATTAACAACGAGAATGCGTATCAGGATGGGACGGTCCTTGCTGCTGATGTGGAGGTCGCGGCGGTGGTCAATCAGTTGCGGGCGCTGGGCCTGACCGTTGACGTGCGCTCGAACACCTTCCGTATTGTCTCCACCGGCGTGGTGGGCGATGTGCGTTGCGTGATGGAGGTGCTGGTTTCTAGGGAGTACCGCCAATTGGTGCGCGATGAGACGTTTGAGGCCCGGGACCGGGCTGCGGAGCGTCGGGCGATGAACTCGGGACGTCTTCAGCGCCGTGAGGACCGCAGTGAGGGCACGATCGTTCGCTACCCTCACGTCAGAATCCTTCAAGTTTACATGCGATGAAGGTAGGTACAATCCTTGATTCGATGATTGCGTACCCGGGCGGTGTCACCCACCGTGTTTCCCCGCAGGGTGCCGGTCACCACACCCAAGTGCCGAAGGAAGTCAATTAATGCCGAAGTTCACCGTAGTCGAGCTTTCCGAGACGGAAGCCAAAGTTTTTCAGGCCTCGCGCGCCCGCAAGGGTGTCATCGTGGTTGAGGGAGCCCATGTTGTGGACTTCTCGGATCTGGACCGCGAAGAGACCGGCATGATCGAACGAGCCGTCCGACTGCGGGAGTGCTTCCGTAAAAACCGGATTTCCCAGGGGGAGGGCGGGGTCCTGATCCAGAAGCAGAACTCCATCGCCCGCACGGCGATTCTTCCCTCCGGAAACCCTTCCGAGCTGGAGGAAATGGCCCGCTTCGAGGCGGAAAAGTTCATCCCCTTCAACGCCGAGCGCCACATTATCAGCCACGGAATTCTCCACCTCGACGAGGTCAATGGAAGCCATGTGCTCCTGACGGCCGTTGACAGTCCGGTGATGGACCAGTCCCTCGCCATGATCAAGGATTCGCCCATCGACCCCCTGGTGGCGGAAGTCACCTCGGTGGCCCTCGCCCGTGCTTTCGCCTATTTTCTTCCCGAGAATGAAAAACCGCCGTCCAAGGAAGAGGGGGAAGGATCCGGAAGCCAGGAACCCCATGCCACCATCCTGATGAACATCGGCCTTGGCCAGACCGATATGAACATCCTCGATGGCAAGATGCTCATGACATCGCGGTCCCTTGGGGCGGGGATGACAAAGCTCCTCCGCGACCTCCAGAAGGCAATGCACCTGGAACGGGAGATCACCGTTGCCGATCTGGCCGAACTGGATCTGAACAATCCCGATGATTTTCTCCTCGATGGGGGAACCACCAGGGAGTCCGACGAGAACATCAGCCAGACCAAGGTTGGCGACAAGGTGCGCCAGTGGCTTGGGCAACTCGTTCGTTTCCTGCGCCAGACCTACGAATACGCCTCCCGGGAACATGAAATTCCCACCAAGACGCGGATCTACCTTTGTGGTGATGCGACCCGAATCCCCGGTCTTGCCGAAACACTTGGCCCGATGGTTGGTGTTGAAGTTCACATCTTTAATCCGCTTGAGAAGCTTGAGCGTAACCCCAAGGCCACCATCAACGAGGACTCCCTTGCCGGCATGGTTAATTGCCTTGGCTGCGCCATTCGTCTCTTTGAGGAGGAGGAGGACTCCAGTGCGGCCATCGACCGTGCAAACCTCCTGCCCACTGAGGTTATCGAGGCCCGTGCCGCCAACGAGCGAAAAATCCTCCTCGTCCTCTCGGCCGTCATGGTGCTCATCACCGGCGCGGTGATTTATCTCGCGTGGGATGAACGCCTGGCCCATGCCGCCGAGCTTGAGGTCAGTTACCGGAACCACAACCGGGCCATGGCCCCCCTGGTCGAGCAGATCGAACAAAAGCGCACCCAGCTTGAGATCATTGAATCCATCCGCACGGGTCGCGCTCCCGCCCTTTATATTCTCGACCAGATCACCACCTTCCCGGGTATCGGCTCCACCCTCGATGGCGGGCGTCTGGTGCTGACCGAGTTCCGCTACACTCCCCGCGACGAAGTCATCCTCGCTGGTGACGCCCTCTCGGTGGAGGATATCGGTGCCTTCAGTCGGTTCCTTGAGGACCTGGACTACAATGGAGCCGCGGTTTTCGACAATGTGGGGATTCCCGCCAATCAGTCGCGGGAACTTTCCCGTGGCCGGGGGAATGTCTGGACCTTTTCCATGACCGCGTCGCTGCAAACCAGTGGTGAGGAACCCCGGCGGACGACACGCCGATGAGTAAAATCAGCACGGTTCTTGCAACCAACACCATCAAGAGGATGTGCCACCTACAATGAATGCCCGCGAGAAAAAACTGATGTATGCCACCGTTGCCGCCGTCGGGATCTTCGGCGCATGGCAGTTTGGTGCCGCTGATGCCGTGGATGGGGGCGACCTGGCGGGCTCGGGAATTGCCCTTTTGGAGAAGGAATTCCACGACAACCTCCGGGCCCTTGAGGATATGTATGTTGTCGAACGCGACTTCCGCCTGGTGGCCGTCCCTCCCGGTGATGGGCGCTCCCAGAATTTCACCCCCGCTCTTGCCTTCCAGCAGGAAGTCTTCGATATCGCCAACTCCCTTGGATTTTCCTTCCCCGACCGTCTTGCGGCGGAAATGGAGAATATCGACGGTGTTGATGAATATGTGCTCCTCAGTGTCGCCCTCCGAACCGATGGTTCTTACGAGGATGTTATCAAGCTGCTCAAGCGCTTTGAACAGGAAGGCATGACCTTCCGCGACCTTGAACTTGTATCCACCCGCGACCGCGACCCCGTTGGAGTCCGTGTCACCGTGGCCCGGATCACCGAGCGGCCCCAGCGGGCGGCTTCCAACAGGATGATCTCACGCCCGCGATAACGCACCTCCCCGGCAAAAGGAACCACCAGATCGATGACACCCAATCGTATCATGCTTATCAACGGAATGCTCTTCCTCGTGGTCGTGGCACTTTCCGTCCTCATCATGACCGAGGAACGCCTCATTCCCGAGGAGCCCCCGATCAGTGAGCTCGAGGATGAAGTCACCTACCTGCTCACCAACGCGGAGCGTCAAGTCACCCTTGGCGAGGATCGTTACGGGAACATCGGGAACCGGAATATTTTCTCCACGATCAAGCCCCTTCCAACACCGTCTCCCTCCCCGACACCCACTCCCAAGGTGCCCCCCAATATCAACGAGGTAACCGAGTATTGGAAGCTTGGCGGAATGCTTTCCACCATGGCGATGTTCCAGGACATGCGCACCCGCGAGGATTTCCAGATGCGCCCGGGTGATGTGCGCGAGATTGAATTCCGCCGCGAGAAAATCCCCGTTGAACTTGAATCGATCGACCGCGCGAACTGGCGGGTCACCATCAAAATGAACTACGAAGGCAATGTCCAGCGCCGGGAAATGAAGATGTTCTGATCATGTCTCTTGCAGGGCAGGGCGCATGCCCTGGGCTGATCATGAATCCACACGGAAACGTTTTTGGTGTTTCTTTGTCGGTTCTCTTTTTGTCTATATTGCAAGTTCAACCAGACGAGTCGGATGCTCCTGGTGTCTATACAGGTCAGCTGTCCGATGGGTACACCTGCCCGCCGTTTCCTCTGAACCTTGATCGGGGTTCCGAGGTACCGGCTACTCCTTATTGCGATTCAATCAGGCATGCCTTCCCGGTGAGGGAGCAAAGCAGGATGCCTCGCGACACGTGATGAGGAGCACAAATAGAATGAAGCCGGATGAAGGTGTTTCTCCATCCGGCTTCGGTTTGATGTTTTGTTGTTGGCTGCTGCGGTGCTTCAGGTGTGGACGGTCACCGTCGGGTCCAGTTGGCAATGTCGTCCTCGGTATTGTCCTGCCGGTCCGCACCCTTGGACCAAAGGTCGAAGCCCCGGCGGTTGTTGTCGCCCGGTGCCTTGTAGAGGAAATCCTCGCCCCAGGAATCGGTGGGAATGACGTCGGCCTCGATGTAGGGTCCGTCCCAGCTGCGTTCAAGGTCGTTGGGTTCGTCGATGAGATCCTGAAGGGTGCGCGGGAAGGTCCCGTTGTCCATTTCGAAGTTACGAATGGCGGTTTCAAGATTGCGCAGCTGCGCTCTGGTTGTTTGTTCACGGGCACGCTCGGTACGTCCGACAAGTCGTGGTCCGACCAGGGCGAGAAGGATCCCGATGATCACCACGACGAACATGATTTCCAGGAAGGTAAAGCCTCTGCGGCGGTCCTTTCGGCGTAAGGTCATCGTGTTTATTGCCTCCATAGAATGGGTGGTTTTGAGTTTAAATTAGGCTCACAGGGTTAACCCCTGGTGCCCAAGGGGCGAAATCATCAACCCCCGGGAGGGTTGGAGTCCATGCTTTTTGAGTCATCAAGGGCGACTTCCCGCTCATTGGCGGTTTCCGTGGCGGCGGCTTGCTGGTTTTCCGAAGCAGGTCGGTCCGGTCCCCGCAACTCAATGGTGAGGTACCCGTTGTAGGCGGACGGGGGGTTCAGTGACGGCTGAAGGGTCATCACCACAAGCATGATGGCAGCAGCTCCCAGAAGGACGCCACACGCCGCATTGAGTCGGTCAAGTAACCGTGAATCCACGTTAATGTTGAAGGTCATTTTCTAGTCTTCTCCCTGGTTTGCCCCTTTTGGGGGGCTTCCTGCCCTTCTCCATTGCAAGGTGGGAGCCAGTTTGATGGTAAAGGGGCTCCTGAGGGCTGTTTCACTTGCCCAATCCCTATAAAAAATCCGAGATGTTGCCCGAAGGTCATCGAATTCCGGGAGTATCCCATGTCCAGCATCAAAAAAGTAGTCCTCCTCCTCATGATTGTGGGCTTGTTGCCTGCCGTGGGGCGCCCCTCTGAAGTCCGTTTCGTGGTCTTTGGCGACTCGCAATTTGGCCATCCCCATATTTTCGAGCGGATTGTCCACGAGGCGAATTTGCTGCGGCCCGACTTTGTCACCTGCGTGGGCGACATGATCCATGGATACACTGACGACCGGGAGACCCTGTACGGGGAGTGGCGTCGCTACAAGATGCAGATCGAACCGCTCACCATGCCGTTTTATCCCGTCCCCGGGAACCATGATGTGGTGACCCCTGAATCCCATGAGGTTTACGGGGAAATATGGGGCGAGGACCGATATTATTACTCCTGGGACGTCGATGATCTCCACATGATTTCCCTCGATTCCTTCCATAACGGGGAGAATGATCGGATCATGCCCTGGCAAGTGGAATGGCTTGTCGATGATCTGGAGGCGTATGCGGAGCGCCATGGGGGGGTGGGCTCGGAGGAGCTCAATTCCAAGTCGATCTTCATCTTTGTTCACAGCCCCCTTTGGCGCTACGACCCCGAGCAGGAGGGTCGCCACGACTGGGAAACGATCCACAATATCCTGAAGGAATACCCCGTCAAGATGGTCTTTGGCGGTCACTCCCACGAGTTCGTCTGGGAGGAGCGCGATGGCATTGAGTATGTGGTGGTGAACAGCACAGGCAGGATGCCCCAGGTGAATGAACGGGGTGGGTGGATGCATGCCTTCCTGCACGTGAGTGTTGTGGATGGGGACGTGCGGGCCTCGGTTGTCCGCGCCGGATCGGTCCTTCCCATCGACACCGTCAATGCCGAGGAGCGGGAAACCGTTCCGCCTCATGCCATTCGTGGGGGGATCCTCCGCATTCCCTCCTGGGAGGAGGGCGAACCCCTCGAATTCGATGTCACCGTCCCCATTGAGAATGAGCACACCGAGGAACGGGAATTCAAGCTGGCCTGGGATTTTCCCCGTGGGTCGGACGTGACGGTGGAGCCGGCCAATATCTGGCTCGATGTGCCGGGCGAAGGGAGGCTGGCGGCGCGGTTTTCGATCACCTCCGAGGCAGCCCCCTCCCGCGATTTGATGCCCAGTCTTCAGGTCGAGACTTCAAGCAGGCTGCGAACCGGGGTGGTGGATCGCCAGTGGGAGGCCATCTACCGGGAGCGAGCCGCCCGGGCGGACGCGGGCGAAGACATCCTGCCCAGTGCGGTCCGACTGGAGGACAATTACACCTTCGATGCGACCTGGCGCCTTTACGTGCCCCCCACGGTGGTTGCCCATCGTCGCCAGGGGCCGATCACCATTGATGGCAAATTCGACGAGGCCGATTGGCAGACTGCGGATAAAATTACCGATTTCTCGTGGAATGGCCCCGGCGATCCCCCCCAGAAAACCTCGGTTCGGTTCCTTTACGACGATGATTACCTCTATATTGCTGCCTGGATGGAGGAACCCCACCCGGAAAACCTGAAGGCGGATGCCGGGGGCGCGATCCCCCTGACCTGGAATGACGATGATTTTGAGTTGCTATTCGATCCTCTTGAGGAGGGTCGCGACCACACCCGGTTGTTCCAGAATGCCGGTGGGACGCGGTTCAATGCGAAGCCTGTGGGGATGGATGACCGTTACTTCCAAAGCGGGTATGAGTCGGCGATTCATATTGGCGAGGATTATTGGACGATTGAATTCCGGATCCCATGGAGCGACATTGTGGATGCCGGCCAGCCCGAATCGGGGACCCGGTGGGCAATTAACGTGATGCGGCACCGTCCCCAGAGCGACCCGATGCGGTACTTCTGGGCGGTGGATGGTTATGCCTTTGGGCGATATGGGGCACTTTTATTCCAATAAGACACGATGGGTGGTGGGGTGGAGGGGTTTTCGTTTGACAGCCTTTCCCCCCCCTACCTAGCGTTTGCGCCCTTTCGTGGATCGTCGTCGAGTCCGCGAGGGGTTAATTCATGCCTCAGAGGTCTCATGTTCCCCTTGTCAAGCTCCCTCGTGGTTTTTCTCGCAAGTGTTCCCCCTGCTCCTCCCGAACGGGACGGCGCCTTTGGTTTCGAATTTTTCCTCGTCATGATCATCATGATCGTGGCGTTCATCTTCCTGATTCAACGCCCCCAGGCGAAGGAGCGGGAAGCGCGGCTCAAGGCCGTTGAAACAATGAAGAAGGGCGACAAGATCGTCAGCGCGGGTGGAATCCATGGAACCGTGACGAAGATCAACAAGGAGAAGGAAACCGTCCTTGTCGAGGTTTCCAAGGGCTTTGAGATCGAATTCAACAAGTCCTCGATAACCGTGATGAGTCCTCCCAAGGAAAAGAACGGCAATCAGGAAAAGAACAAGAAAAAGGGCAAGTAATCGCCGATCAAGACGGCTGGTAATTTCATGGCATCAACGAAGGCAAATCGGGTAGGGGGTGGTAGTCGTCGGCAGATCGACGCGGGTGCGCTCCGTGAGCGCGTCAGCGGTCGGAAGCCGAAGTATGCCGCCGTTACTTTCGAGGAAGTCCGCAAGGACCCCGATGTTGTCGGCCTGATTGAGGGGGCCGACCGGGCCCTTGCAGCCATTGGATTTACCGACCACGGCATCCGCCACATCACCCGCGTCGCCAACCGGGCCCAGTTCATCGCCCGGGAATTGCAGTTCAATCCCCGCGACCGCGAGTTGACCGGTATTGCTTCCTACCTCCACGACATTGGGAATTCGGTGCACCGCAGCGACCACGCCCAATCGAGTGCGATTCTGGCCTTTACAATCCTGAGTCGCAAGAAGATGGACCCCTTGGAGATCGCTGCGATCATGGCGGCAATCGGGAATCATGATGAAGGTGTCGGCGAACCGGTAAACTTCCCCTCGGCGGCATTGATTCTGGCGGACAAATCCGACGTCCTCCGCTCCCGGGTCCGCAGTTCCACCCCCATGTTGACCCGTGACATCCACGACCGGGTCAATTACGCCTCCACTGACAGCCAAATGCAGGTTGACCGGGAGGGCAGACTGATCACCCTGTCGCTCACCATCGACACGCGCGTTTCGCCGGTCATGGAGTACTTTGAAATTTTTCTGGGCCGCATGACCATGTGTCGTCGTGCGGCAAACTTTCTTAACTGTGATTTTTCACTCGTAATCAACGGAAACCGGCTGCTTTGATCAAACCGGAACCGCACCCAGGAAGGCTCACCGAAGCATGAAAAAAATCTTCTCACCGAAGCTCACTCTCATCCTCGTCGTCACGGTCATCTGTCTGTTTCTCGTCTGGCCGACGTTCAAGTACTTCGCCTTCATTGCGACGATGGGATCCGACGACCTGACCCAGGAACAGATCGATCGTCGTAACGAGCTCCTCGAGCACGACCGGGTTATCACCCTTGGCCTTGATCTTCAGGGCGGGGCTGACTTCCTCCTTGCTGTCGACATCGAGCGTCTTGCCCAGCGCGCCCTTGAGAATGACACCGAATCGCTCCGCAGCAGCCTCCAGCGCGAAGGCATTGATGCCTCCCTGAGGCCCGTTGCCGAAAGCCAGACCGAACTCTATGTCGGCGTCAAGATTCTGGATACCGCCAATGCAGAAGTGGCGGCGGCCGTCATTACGAGCCTTCTTGGCGGCACGTCGGTTAACCTTGATCCTCCTCCCGGAAACCTTGCCGCGTCCCTTCGCTCCGGCGATGAGGCCCGCTTCTACCTGCGCCGCGCCCAGCTTAATCAGGTTACCGAGGACGCCATGGAGGCGGCCCTTGGTGTTGTTCGTCGCCGTGTGGACGAATTCGGCCTCACCCAGCCCATCGTCACCCGTGCTGATGCCGACCGCATTCGTGTCCAGATTCCCGGTGAAACCAACCCCGAGCAGATCCGCAACAACCTCCTGCGGACGGCCTTCCTTGAATTCCGCCTCCTTCACCCGAACCACGATTCCCTGATCGGGGATTTCATCGAGGGGGGATCCGGTGGCATCCTGCGCGATGTCGGCACCGGCATCATCAAGGATGAGTTCCTTGTGGAGGTCGAAAGCCCCACTGCGCCGGGTCGCATGATCAAGCGCCTTGCCGACGATATCCCCAATGTTCCTGCCGGGTATGTGCTTCGTCTCGGTCGCAAGACCACCGTTGACCCGACAACCGGCAACGTCATCGAAAGCGAGACCATCGACAACCTCGTTTACCTGGTCGAGGCTCGTGCGGAACTGACCGGTGACAGCCTGCGCCGCGCCAGTGCCTTCACCGACATCCAGGACTTCGAGAACCCCATCAAGGTCTCCATCGAGTTTGACAATCGTGGTGCCATCACCTTCGGTCGCCTGACCGAGGACAATGTCGGTCACCGTTTCGCCATTCTTCTCGATGACGTTGTCTATTCAGCTCCGAATATTCGCGAGCCGATCCGCGGCGGGCGTGCCTCCATCAGTGGCGGCTTCACCCAGGCCGAGGCCCGCGACCTTTCCACCGTCCTCAAGGCCGGTGCCCTTCCCGCTCCCCTCCGTGTGATCGAGGAAAACCTCGTTGGTGCCTCCCTTGGTGCCGATTCGATTCGCGACTCGGGCAAGGCGCTGATGATTGGCGGCTTCCTGATTATCTGTCTCATGGTGACGATCTACGTCACCTGCGGTGTGATTTCCATTATCGCCATGGCGCTCAACCTCCTGTTGATCCTGGCGATTCTTTCCCTGATGGGTGCGACGCTGACCCTTTCCGGTATCGGTGGTATCCTGCTGACCATGGGCTTCGCGGTCGACGCGAACATCCTGATTTACGAACGACTACGTGAGGAATTGGACTCGGGCAAGCCGCTACGAGCGGCAATCAATGCCGCCTTTGGCCGGGCCTTCTCGGTTATTTTCGACGCCAACCTGACGTCGCTGATGCCCGCCCTCGTCCTCGTGCTCTTCGAAGTCGTCGACGGCTCGGTGCGCGGTTTCTGGACCGCCCTTGCCATCGGCCTCATCGCCAACCTCTACACCGGTATCGTTGTTACCCGTGTTCTCATCGAGACCTACTACCAGCAGGTTCGGTCCCTCAACGTCGGCAAGATCCGCCTCCTCAAGGGGGTGAAGATCAACTGGATGGGTTACCGAAAAGTTGGTATCGTTGTTTCCGGCAGCCTCGTGATTGTCGTGGCGGGTTACCTTTCCATTTGGGGGCCAAGCTTCGGTATCGACTTCACCGGTGGTGTTCTCAGCACCGTGGAGGTCGAGGCCACCGAATCGGCCGACCAGCAGCGACTGGTGACCCTCTTCAGTGAGGACTTCACCGACGTCCGTGTCATCAAGGTGGTGAACAAGGACCAGTGGCAGATCACCCTTCCCCAGGAGGCAAATCCCGTAACGGGGGTTGTACCGGACCTTGAGGAAATTCAGGAAACACTGCGGGCCCGGCTCGCCACCTTTGAGAGACCGACCCAGGTGCTCAGTAGTCAGTCCGTCGACCCCCTGGTTGGGCGGGAATTCAAATTCGTCGCCATCTTGTCCATCATCGTGGCATGTGGTGTCATCCTCACCTACATTGCGTTCCGCTTCCAATGGATCTTCGGTGCGGGCGCCATCCTGGCGCTGACCCACGACGTGGTGCTTGCCCTGGGTGTGTTCAAATTGCTGGGCCACTCGCTGACGCTGGATATCGTTTCCGGTCTGCTCATTATTCTGGGTTACTCGGTCAACGACACCATCGTCGTCTTCGACCGTATCCGTGAAAAGATGCAGGAGCGATTGTCGGCCAACGTGAGCGACGTCATCAACATGGGCATCAACGAAACACTGAGTCGTACGGTGCTGACATCCGGTTCGACCTTCCTGGTCATCAGCGTGATGTACTTCTTCGGTGGTGCGGGCTTGAGTGACTTCGCCCTGATCCTGATGCTCGGTATCATCTTCGGTACCTACAGCTCGATCTTCGTGGCCAGTGCGCTGGTTTGCACCTACCTGCAGAAGACAGGACGGACGACTGTGATCGCGGCGAAGAAGGCCACGACGCGCGTTGCCGTCAAGAAGAAGAAGGCTCCGACCCAGGTCTGATCAGGGTCCGGATTTACAGACTGACCACAATACCCCAAGATATCAGGAGAACACCTCCCATGGCTGGACTGAATGTGTATTACGACAAGGACGCCGACCTCGGCCTGCTCAAGGACAAGGTCATCGCGGTCGTTGGCTACGGAAGCCAGGGCCACGCCCAGGCGCAGAACATGCGCGAATCGGGACTCAATGTCATCATCGCGCAGCGCCCCGGTGGGCCGAACTACGAGTTGGCCAAGGAGCACAAGTTCGAGGTCGTCAGCGCCGCCGAGGCTGCCCAGAAGGCCGACATCATCCAGATTCTCGTCCCCGACGAGCATCAGGCCGCCATCTATGAAAACGACATCAAGCCCCACCTGACCGCAGGGAAGGCCCTCGTTTTCAGCCATGGATTCAACATCCATTTCAAGGCCATCACGCCCCCCGCCGATGTGGACGTATGGATGGTGGCCCCCAAGGGCCCCGGCCACCTTGTTCGTTCCGTCTTCGTGGAAGGCGGCGGTGTTCCCTGCCTCATCGCCATCTATCAGGATGCCACCGGCAATGCCAAGAAGCTCGCCCTCGCCCAGGCATCCGGCGCTGGTGGTGGTCGTGCGGGCATCATCGAGACGACCTTCAAGGACGAGACGGAAACCGACCTTTTCGGCGAGCAGGCCGTCCTTTGCGGTGGCGTCAGCGAGCTGATGAAGACCGGCTTTGAGACACTCATCGAGGCTGGCTACCCGCCCGAGATGGCCTACTTCGAGTGCGTCCACGAGATGAAGCTCATCGTTGACCTGATCTACAAGAAGGGCTTCGCGGGCATGCGCTACTCCATCAGCAACACCGCTGAGTTTGGCGACTATACACGCGGTCCCCGTGTCATCACCGATTCGACCAAGAAGGAAATGCAGAAGATCCTCAAGGAAATCCAGGACGGTGATTTCGCCCGCGAATGGCTCGGCGAAAACAAGGACGGCGCGAAGAAGTTCCTCGCAATGCGCAAGGCCAACGCCGACCACCCTGTTGAGGAAACCGGCAAGAAGCTCCGTGGAATGATGCCCTTCCTGAAGTAAGGAACGCACCAGCCATACCCAATCCTGAACCGGGCGGGGCCTGTCTCCTTGATTTGGAGCGGCCCCGCCCGTTGCTTTTCCGCCGCCCATTCCACCACGGTGACCAAAAACCTCCATGAGCAAGCTGCTCCCGCCAACGAAGTCGCCCACCGACCGCCTCCTCCCGCTTCTTGCCCTGGCACCGGTCCTCCTTGTGGTTCTCTTCGTGGCAGCCCAGCCCCGGTTCGCGGAACCCCGTCTATACGACGAGGTCATCGTCGCCCATCCCACGGCGGATCGCCTGACGACGGAAACGCTCCGTCTATCCGGCGAGTGGACGGTCACCCGCGACGGCGCCACGCCTGCCCCCCCCGGTGCCTCCATTCATGTCAATACACCGGAGGGGCCATGGAGCCGACTCCAAGTGGGGATCAACGGCGACGTCGGCGGCAAGTGGGGCATTCGCCTCAGCAGGGACTTCCAGCGCCACTCCTACCTTGGGCTCATACCCGGTGAACCACGGGACTTTTCCGCCGAGGATCTCCCCGGCGTGCCGGACGGATGGAACCCCATCACGGTGGAGATTTTTCCCACGGGCGAGGGAACCCACTTCGTCAATCGGGTGATGGTGCGCTTTTCCGCCGAACCAAAATTCAACGAACCCTCACTCCCCGGCATCATCGTGGGTGCCTTCCTTCCTGTACTTCTCGCTGCCTTCTTCAAGTATGCAGGCCGACGTACCGCCCGCCAGGCCACGCTTGCCGGTGGTGTCTTTGGTTCCATTGCCGTTGTTCTTTCGGCGTGGTCGCCCGAAACAATCCCGTATATATGGGCGGCGGGGACGGCATTCGCCCTTGGCGGTGCCAGTGGTGCCCTGTTCAAGGAAATCCAGGCACGGAGGAAGGGTGACATCACCCAGGCCACGGAGTTTCAGCTGGCCTTCCAAGCCCTGGCGCTTGCGGGAATTCTTGCCTTTGGCCTGCAGGTTCGATGGGATGCGCTGGCTGATGCATGGACCCTTCGCCCGTCCCCCGATGCCCTCGGTTACCTTGAGATTGCGATTTATGGCAGCTTTTATGAAACCATCCAGGGAGCAGCCCCGTGGATTCGCGAGCCCCTGTTTCCGGCGTGGCTGCGCTTCTGGTTTTCCATGGCTCCGGAGACAACGGTGTCGGCCCGGGTTGCCGGAATTCCCATCGCGATGGCCGTCATCGCCCTTGTCTTTTTCGTGGGGAGGAAGCTCTTCAACCCCTGGGTGGGTCTGATTGCCGCAGCGTTTTATTCCCTGAACGGATATACAGCGGGCCAGTCGGTGATGATCCTCCGCGACGACATGCTGACGGCGCTCTTCCTTGGCATGGCCTGTTGCGCTCTATACCTTCGTGAGGATCGGTGGGGGAGGGCCATCGCCTGGGGTCTTGTCGGGGCCGGGCTGGGATTGGTGCGTGTGAATGCGCTCTTTCTCGCCCTTGCCTTCGGAGGGTGGGAGGCATGGAAGCGCCGTTGGCATCCCGGGGAGATCGTGTTGGCGGTGGCACTGATGGTGGTGCCCGTCGTTCCCCATCTTGTCTATAACGCGAGCGTCTCCGATGGCGACTGGATGTATAGCAGCAACGTACACACGCGATATTACCACAACCTGCTGATGCTTGGAACCGAGGGCTTTCCCGAGGATTTCCCCGCCTGGGAGGCCGATCCGTACGCGGGCAAGGTTGTTGGCTCGTCGGTGCTTCTTCGCGAGCCCTCCGTGGCCTCGGCCTTCGTGCGAACCATTCGTGGATATATCAAAATATTCGTGAAGGACTTCCCCCATTACCGGTTGTTCGGTGGGAACGTCCTCCTGATGGTGTTTGGTCTGGTGGGATTCTGGGTGCTGCTGAACCGGCGCGAGTCCTGGTGGTTCTACCTTTGGACGGCGCTCTTTCTCGCGCCCGTGGCGATCATCGCGGCGATTCGATTCGACATGCGCCTGGCCCTGCCTGCGGCCCCGGCGATGCTCATGATCTGGGGAGCCGGAGTGGCCCAGGTGGCGGTCTGGTTGTGGGAGGGCGCGCGAAGGCTTCGCGAGCGGGAATGACGATCAGCCGCTGCGACCGGTGATGTAGTCCTCGGTGATCTTTTCCTTCGGGTTGGTGAAGAAGTCCTTTGTCTTGCCGTGCTCGATGAGCTTGCCGAGCCACATGAGGGCCGTATAGTTGCTGACACGGGCGGCCTGCTGCATGTTGTGGGTGACGATGAGAATTGTATAGTCCTTCTTGAGTGCCTGGATAAGCTCCTCGATCTTGCCGGTGGCGATGGGGTCGAGGGCGGAGCAGGGCTCGTCCATCAGGAGTACATCGGGTTGGACGGCCAGGGCGCGGGCAATGCAAAGGCGTTGCTGCTGGCCGCCGGAAAGATCCATGGCGCTCGCCTTCAACCGGTCCTTGACCTCCTCCCAAAGCGCTGAATTTCGAAGTGCCCACTCCACGATTTCATCCAGGGTGCCCCGGTCACGCACGCCGTGAATGCGCAGGCCGTAGGCCACGTTGTCGTAGATCGTCTGGGGGAAGGGATTGGGGCGCTGGAAGACCATCCCCACCCGCTGGCGCAATTCCGTCATGTCTATCTGGGGGCCGAGGACGGTCTCGCCGCCGACACGAATGTCCCCTTCGATCCGGGTTTCGGGGATCAGGTCAAGGATGCGGTTGACTGCCTTGATCAGGGTGGACTTGCCACAACCCGATGGGCCGATCAGCGCCAGCACCTTGTTGCGGTCCACGCTCAACGTCACGTCGTGGAGCGCCTGCTTGTCGTGGTTGTAGAAGACGTTCAGATTGCGAATCTGGACGTATTCCTTCCCGGATTGGACGGCATCTTTGGACTTCTCGGTCATCGATCAGTTCCTTGTATATCGGCGACGAAGAATGATCGCCGCCAGGTTCATCAGGAATGTCATCGCCACGAGCACCAAGGTGGTGGCGAACTGGATGGCGCGGGTTCCCTCGGGATCCTGGTGCTGGGTCGCCAGTGTATAGATGTGGTAGTTCAGGTGCATGAATTCCTTGAAGGGATTCACCATCGGTATTTCAAAAAGTCCAAGGTTGATGGGCTCAGTCAATGGAAGTGTCGGGGCGAAGTACGTCACCCCCACAAACAGAATGGGCGCAAGCTCCCCGGCACCGCGGGCCACGGCAAGGATCGCCCCCGTCAGGATTCCCGGCCTCGCCTGGGGAAGGACAACCGTCCTGATCATCTGCCATTTGGTCGCACCAAGGCCGTATGCCGCCTCCCGGGTGCTGGCAGGAACGGCCCGCAATGCCTCCTCGGTGGACACAATGATAAGGGGAAGCACCAGGATCGCCAACGTCGCAGCGGCCCAAATCATCGCCCCCTGGCCGAATACCTTCGCACGGATTTCAGGAACCTGCTCGGAGATATACGACTGGATGAAGGCACCACGTTCCGGACCGACGAGTCCCTTCTCCTCCACGATGATGATGGCCTCACTCCGGGCCTGCTCACGGAGAGGCTCCATCCGCTCGGTATAGGCGATGACCTCACGCTCCGAACGGGGAATATCCAGGATGTAATAATCGAGATTCCGGCCCACAAAGAGAATGAAGAAACCAAGGCCGAAAAGACCGAACACAATGGAGGGCACGCCGGCGAGATTGTTCACGGCGGCGCGGATGATCCGGGCCAGAAAGCCGATCCGTGCATATTCAACCATATAGACAGCGGCAAAGACCCCGATGGGAAGTGCCATCATGATCATGAACAGGACGACGAAGACCGTACCAAACAGGGCGGGGAAGATACCGCCGTCGCGCATGGCCCGCCGTGGCACGTCGGTAAGGAATGTTGCCTCCACCGAGACCCGATAGGGCATGATTGTCAGGCGCCCACCATCAATGACGATGGATTCAAAGTCGGTCAGGACCATGTTTTGGCCCCGGTTCTCATGGGCCTCGCCATCAACGACGGCGGTCTCCCAGGTGCGGACAACGACACTGGTTCCCTTGTGAAGGGCAACAAGGGCGCGCTCGGTCCCGAGCCGGGCATGGCGCGATTCTGTCAGAATCGACTGGGGGGCACGGGCGGGATCGTCGTTCGCCGCATCCAGCATGATGGAACGGCCCTCCATCAGGTGGACGGGACGATCCGGCAGGGGCATCGTGTCGGTCTGATAGACAACGGTCAGTTTTGCATCGCTGTGGATGCCAATCACCCGCGGACCACCACGAAGGAGGATCGTCGACAGGATGAAGATCAGGATCAGGACAACAGCCCAGGTAATGCCACGCACGATGGACTCAAAGACAAGTGCCCACATGGGAGCCTTGCCGGGGCGCGACACCTTGTCCCGCACTTCTTTCAGGAGGGCTTCCTGGGAGGGACTCATAGACGAATTCGCTTCCGGTATCGATTGGCGATCACTTCCACCGTCAGGTTCAGCACGAAGCTGATCGAGACGAGGATCGCTCCAAGGAGGAACAACGTGTGTTGCCAGGTGCTTCCCTGGGCCGCCGTGCCCATCTCCGCCGCGATGGAGGCGGTCATTGTCCGAACGCCCTCGAAGGGGTTCATGCTCATCTGCGGGGCATTCCCGGCGCACATCAGCACGATCATGGTCTCGCCGAAGGCACGGCCAAAACCAAGGACCACGGCAGCAACAACGCCGGAAACACCGGCGGGAAGTACAACACGCCATGTTGTCTGCCAGCGGGTGGCTCCAACGCCAAGGCTCGCGGCACGCAAATCTTTCGGAACGGCCCTGAGGGCGTCGTCCACCAACGAGGCAATCACCGGAATGATCACAATGCTCACCCCCAGTGCCCCCACCATCATGTTGTAGGTATCACGATAAATCCCATCAAGACCGAGGAAACCCGCAGATTCCCTGATGGGGCGGGCCAGCACCGCGAGCATGAAAAAGCCGATCACCACCGTCGGGATCCCGACGAGGAGCTCCAGGGCAGGCTTGACCAGGTCACGAACACGACGCGTTGCCATTTCGGAGAGAAAGATCCCAATGGCAATCCCCGCAAGGGTACTGATGATCGCCGCGAGGAAGGCCACGCCAAAGGAACCCCACAAAAGCGGCAGAATGGAGAGGCGGGGAGGGGTGCCTGCGGGCTGCCAGACGAAGCCGATCGATTCGCCGGTTACCTCGATCTCATCGGTGGCCGGGTTGTATTGTGTCTGCTGGGTGACCGAGTAAAGGAACTCGGTGATTCCTGCATCACTGAAGGCCTTGAAGCCCTCCTTGAAGAGGAAGATGAAAATCAGGGCAATGGTGATGGTGGAAAGAAGTCCGCAAACCAGAAGGACCTTCTCAACAAGCATCTCGCGGAATTTACGGAAGGGAGGTACAGGCTTGCGAAGCCTCCCGCGGAGTGATGCAAGGTTCCCACTTTTGGGCTGCTGTTCATCCCCACCTGAGGGTGAATTACCAGCGCCGTTTCCGCTTGAGTCAGTCACGTTGAATCTTGGTGGACCTGTCGGGAAAATAGCACATGCCGTAGCTGGTCATGAGGAAAAAGGCCGAATTTGGAAGCAAGTCATTCGGAAATCAGTCAACATTGCCTTCGTCATCGGAATCCTCGTCGGCGACACCAATCCCAAGCTCATCGGGGGGGAGCAAGGGAATATACTCGATCTCGATGACGACCCGCTGGCCCTTAGGACCCTTGATCCAGTCGAGGAAGTCCTTGATGGCACCCGTGGCCTCCTGGCGCGTGTAGAGGTGAAGAGGGCGGCTGATGGCGTAATTGCCGCTTTGCACGGTTTCGAAATCAATGTCCTGGCCATCCGCAGTGACAGGGCTGTAAGCCGGCGTGTCCCGGTCGGCCTTGATCCTCAGGATCTTGATGTCGGGATTGCGCATGAAATAGGCAACCCCGCCGAATCCGATGGAGTTGCGGTCCGACCCAACCGAGTTGGAAATGGCAGCCGTTGCGGCAAGATAGCTGACATTGTTGGCGAAATTGGACTCACCAAGAACCCGGGAGCGGAAATAATCGTAGGTGCCGCTGCTTGATTCGCGGCTGTAAACCACGATCCGTGAGTCGGGCCATTCGGGGTTGAACTGGTTCCAGCGCGTCACCGCGCCGCTGAAGATCGCCCGAACCTGATTGATCGACAATTCATCGACGGGACTTGACCGGTGAACTACCACGGCAAGACCGTCGAGGCCGATGACATGCCTCTCCGGGTTGTAACCATTGTCCCGGGCTGCCTGAAGTTCTGATGGGCGCATCTCCCGCGAAGCCTGGGCAATATCGACAAGACCGTCCATCAGGGAGCGAATACCAACACCTGTTCCCCCGCCACTGACGCTGATTTCCACCGTCGGATTGGTCTTCATATATTCCTCGGCAAGACGTTGAGTGAGGAGGTTCATGGTATCGGAGCCGGCAATGGAAATCCGGGTCCGATCCTGGGCAGGGGCCATGGCCGTAGCCGCAATAAGAGTGAACCCAAACGCAATGGCTTGAAGATGACGGAAAAACGACATAATAATCAATCCTTGGCCAGATCGGCGCGAGAATGGAACTTTGGCCCCTCCGCTTGGGAAGGGTCTGGTAATCCGGGGAGAATGTGGGGCTGGGATGGCTTGGGTGCCAAGTGACAATCAGGTGGAGATGATACGGAGGCACAAATAATACGAAATGAAATATAGTTTAAAAATTGGGGTTGCCCTGAAATCGGTCGCCTGACATTTCACATCAGGCACGGTCGTTCCCGATCGTTTTCGGACAGAGCCAAGGCGAAGCACCCATTTAAGTACACTCGGTTCAGTCCTTGAACCTGATTTTTACACTATTTTGATGATTGGCAGATATTGGCAGGGTTTGTGAGTGAAAAACATATCGGTTTTATCCCTCCGCGCCCACATCGAGACCCTGCGGAGGGGACAGCGTGTCAGGTGATCATCGAACCATCCTTGTTGAACCCGCCACTGTTAGTCCTGATTTATGTCGGGGCAAGGGAAGATCATGGTATTTCTTAAACTGATATTTTTATCAGGCTCCAGAGACTTTTTGCTGTTGATCACACATCAGTCAGCAATATATGACGTGGGCCCTGACAAGCTGGATTTTGTGGATTTTGTGGGAATTTACAAAGGCCAAAGGGGAATCCCGGAAAAGATTCTAGGATAATTATGGGGCATTCTGAACAGCAGCAACATGGTGGGAGCAGCAAGGCACCCCCTCCGACCCTTGATGAGGGCCGGGTGCTTGTGGGTAATTATGAGATCGTAACCCAGGTTGGCCAGGGCGGGATGGCGACGGTGTACAAGGCCATCCAGAAGAGCCTGAACCGTGAGGTCGCCCTCAAGGTTCTCCTGCCCCGATTTGCCCTCGACAGGGAGTTTATCCATCGCTTCGAGGCGGAATCCGGCGCATTGGCCTCCCTGTCACACCCAAATATCGTCAGCATCATCGACCGTGGGGCGGAGGGAGACCTCTATTTCTTCGTCATGGAATTTGTCGACGGCCCCACACTCGATGAAAAAATCATCGATAAATCCCTCACACCTCCGGACTGGAAGAATATCATCTCCGGTTGCAGCAGCGCCCTTCAATACATCCACAAGCGCAATGTCGTCCACCGTGACATCAAGCCCTCCAATATCCTTCTCGACAAGGAGGGGCTCGTCAAAATTGGTGACTTCGGCATCGTCCATATTGTCGAGGGCGACGAGGATGTTATCGCCCAGCGCCGCGAGCGTGCCCTCGGGACCCAGCACTACATGGCCCCGGAGCAAACCCACGATCCGGGGAATGTGGACCATCGTGCTGATATTTACTCCCTCGGCGTGACCTTCTACAAGATGCTCACCCGCCGCCTCCCCACCGGGGAGTTTGCCGCCCCCTCCGACATGAACAAGGATGTTCCCGTCGCCGTGGATGCGGTCATCCTCCAGGCCCTTGCCACGGACCGCGAGGATCGCTTCCCCACCGCCAAGGACTTTTGCGATGCGATGCTCAACGCCCTTCGCGAAAAGACCCTCAACATCACTTCCGGGATGCGCCTCAAGAATTCCACCGGGGTCTCCTCCCTCTACACCGGGGATGACTTCAAGTCCTCCTCCTCGCCTGCGACAAGCAACCGCCACGATGCCCTCAAGCCCCCCACGGGCCGCGGTATCAAGAAGAAGGGGACGGGCACCGGCACGGGAACAGGATCCCGCCCGGGATTGACCCTTCCCAGGAAGACCTCGTCGATCGGGCAGAAGAAGTCCGGATCGGGGCTGGGTGCGGGCCTTCTCGGCATCAAGACTCCCAGTAGGGCAGGCAATGATTCCACTTCCACCGGAGAACACACTTCCGGGGATTCCAACGACTCAGGTTCCTGGAAGGATTCATCCACCTCCCATCCCTCCCTTTCCCGCCACACAACAGGCACTGGCACCGGGACAGGAACGGGCACGGCCACGGGAACGGGAACTGATTTCGTAACAGACACGGCGAGCGGCAGGCAGTCCAAAACCAATCCCGCACCCGTCGTCGGGCAGGACCAGGGGAAGAAGAAAAAAATCATCCTGGTTGCCGGTGCCGTCGCCCTCCTGCTCCTTGTCGCAGTCGGGGCGATGATCTTCTCCCAGTCCGGGGATTCCGGCCCCACCGCCAACACAACGGGCCAGATGACCGCTCCTGCATTCCTTGATGGAGAGGAAGGCTCCCTCGGGAATGGAACGGAGGAGGGCGAATCGCTTTCCCCCGCACAGCTTCGTGAGGAGCGCCAACGCCGCCTTCTTGAGGAACGACAGGAGGCCCTCCTCAGCGGAAGTGGTGTCCTCTATATTGAGGCCGAGGATGATGCGACGGAGGATGGGGTCGACTAATGCGCACGGCGCTCCTCCTCGCCAGCATACCGCTGCTGCTCACCTCCCTCGTTCTTGTTGGTTGTCGTTCCAAACCGGAACTCGATGACCCGAGTACCTACTCCGTTATTATCGGAGAGCAGGACCTCTACACCGACCCCGTCAATTTTCGTGACGACATCGGGCTCCACGTTCGCGCGGTGCGCAACACGCTGGTGCTTTCTTGGCGGAACAACCGCGCGGAGGAAATTTCCGTCCGCCCCGAGGATCTCGCCCTCATTGCCGGCCCGGACCGGGAAACCGATGTATTCCCCTTCACCATGGCAAATGTGAACCTTTCGCGGTTCAGGCCCCTTCTCCTTCAACCCGGTCAGTCGGGTGTCATGGTCGCGGAAATGCGTATCTCCTCCCCCCTTCAGGGAAGTCGCCTCGCCTACTTCAACCGACGTCAGGACTTGATGATTCGCGCCGATGTGGAATGAATTCCTTCCGGTCGTGTCGACTTCAACGCCTCCTGGGCTCCCTCCGAAAAAATTCTAATTCACTGCACTGCTTGTTTCGGCAAGTCTTTTGCCTTACCCTTGCCTGTTGGTTGATCCCGAATCAGAGTCATCAGATCAGGGTCGGACACCCCAACACAACTGCCAGGAGAAACCCATCATCGTGTTGAGCCTTCGTAGAATCGTTGAAAACACAGGACTTATCCTGTTTATCCTCGCAGCAACTGTCCTGCCGACCCACTCCATGGCCCAATGGGGCCCCACCGTTGTAACCATCGAATCGGCCATCGAACCAACCGAGGCCCCCCATGGCGGGGAAGTGCGTCTCACTGTCACGGTCGAACTCGATGAGGAATATCACATCTACGCCATGGAGCAGCCTGTCTCCCTGCCCGGGCCGGGACCAATTCCCACCTCCATCACCATCAACGAAGGCACCGACGTCATTCTTCAGAAGGGTTCGTGGGAGGAACCCGAACCCGTCCGCAAGTGGGACGAAGGTTTTGAGCGCGATACCGATGTTCATTACGAATCACCACATACCTACACGGGTGTGTTCCTTGTCAGTGATGAAATCGAACCCGGCACCCATACGATAAAGGGAACTTTCCGCTATCAGGCCTGCACCGATACCGGATGCCTTCCCCCCATGAACATCACCTTCGAGCATGAGCTGGTCGTGACCGATGACGATCCCATCGCTGAAGGTGTGGCCCTCCTTGCCGAGTTGAGGGAACAGGCCTCCGAGGAGGCGGCATCAGCCGACGAAACCGCTTTGGCGGGAACCACGGAAACCACGCGACCCACCTCCATCAGCTATACAGACGACACCGCAGGCATGGCCTTTGGTGCCTTCATTCTCTTTGCCTTCCTCTTCGGCATTGCCGCCCTGGCGACACCGTGTGTCTTTCCGATGATTCCCATCACGATCACCTTCTTTACGAACAAGGCCAGCAAGTCCACCGGACAGGCAGCGCTATACGCCGGCACTTATGTTCTCTCCATCATTGCCGGCTTCACGTTGATTGGGTTTGGCTTCTCGCTGATCATGCTCGCCCTCGGTGGGGGAGTGGAAAGCAGTGGCTTTGCAAACCGCATGGCTGCCAACCCCTGGGTGAACAGCTTCTTTGCCCTGCTATACATTGCCTTCGCCCTCGCCCTCCTCGGCGTGTTCGAGATGCGCCTTCCCTCAAGTTGGAGTGCCAGGCTGAACCAGGGTGCGATGAAGAGCTCGGGATTTGTGAGTATCTTCTTCAAGGCGATGGTCTTTGTTATTATCTCCTTCACCTGCACCGCCCCGCTCCTTGGCGTGTTGATCGTTCAGGCCATGGCCGGTGAATGGACCCGTCCCCTCTTCGGCATGATGGCCTTCTCCGCCGGGTTTGCCGCGCCGTTCTTCTTCCTGGCCCTTGCTCCGCAGATGATGAGCAGCCTTCCCAAGGCGGGCAACTGGCTATACGCTGTCAAGGTTGTCATGGGATTGATCGTCCTTGCTGCTGCCTTCAAGTTTATCAGCAATGCCGACCTGATATGGCTGCGCGAGAGCATGATCTTTACACGGGAAGTCCTTCTCGCGATCTGGGCTGTCATTGCCATCACCACGACCCTCTTTCTGTTTGGCATGATTCGCATGGGCGAGGACACCGAGCCCACCGTTGGCGCAGGGAAGCTCATGCTTGCCATGACCTTCGGCACCGTGGGGCTTTATTTGGCTTCGGGCATGTTCGGCACGGCCCTCCATCCCTGGATTGAGGCCTACCTGCCGCCCAATCTCCGCGAGGAGGGCCAATCCATGATGGTCGCCAGCGGGAACAATCCCGGGGCGCGGACCGCCACCGGGGGCGATCGGATTTCCTCGGGGTTCAGTTGGTTTACGGACCTCGACAGCGCCCTTGAGCACGCCAGCAACACCGGCCGGAATGTCTTTATCGACTTCACCGGATATACATGCACGAATTGCCGCCTCATGGAAAAGAACATGTTCCCCAGGGACTCCATCGCCAACAAGCTCGATGAATTCGTGCGCGTCAAACTATACACCGACGATCCGGATGTCGGCGAGGCGAACCTCCGCTACCAGGCCGAGACCTTCGGCACCGTCACCCTTCCCTTCTATGTCATCATGACACCGGACCAGGAAATTATCGCCACCGAGGCCTACACCACCAACCAGGCCCGATTTGCCGCCTTCCTCCAGAAGGGTCTCGAGGATGACGACGCTGCCTCCGAACTGGAGCTGGCCGCAGGACAATAAGTGACGGCTATCAATCTATACGGAAATGCCCGCCCCGGCTGACACGGTTCCTGAATGCGGAATGGGTCACGGCGATTGACGTCTGGACCCCGTTGCGCAGGCCAATGATCGAGTCGTTCACCGGCGCCCGGCGGTAGAAGCTTTCCACCTCAAACTGCAATTCCCGCAGGATCTTCAGCGCCCGGGTGAGACGCCTCCTCGCCCGCACAAGACCGACGTAGTTCCACATCGTCATCTTAATCGTCATCCAGTCCTGCTTGATCAGGGTCGGGTCCACCTCGCCGCCATCCTCCCGCTCCCACTGCACCACCTCACGCAGTGACGGAATCGGGTTCGCCGCCCTTTCCGCAGCGATCCCCTCGGCGGACTGATATCCCCAGGTAATCGCCTCCAGCAGCGATGTCGACGCCAGACGGTTCGCCCCATGGACGCCCGTGCAGCTGGCCTCTCCCACCGCCCTCAGGCCCACCACATTCGAATGCCCCTCCAGATCCACCGCCACGCCGCCGCAGGAATAATGCGCCGCAGGAACTACCGGAATCGGGGCCGTAGTAATGTCTATACCGTGTTGCACGCAGAACGAATGTATCAGCGGAAACCGTGATCGCACCCACTCCTTCGGCTTGTGCGTGATATCAAGATAGACACACTCCTCGCCGCTTTCCATCATCTGCTCGTGAATTCCCCGGGCCACCACATCGCGTGGGGCCAGGTCGCCCAACTCATGATAGGCACGCATGAACTCCCGTCCCCTGCTGTCAACGAGCTTCGCCCCCTCGCCCCTCAGGGACTCGCTGATCAGAAAACGTGGAGCCAGCCGATGGAAAAACGCCGTCGGGTGAAACTGTACATATTCCAGATTGATCACCCGCGCACCTGCACGATACGCCATCGCCAGGCCATCGCCCCGGGCACGGGGGGGATTCGTGGAGTGGAGGTAGATCTGCCCCAGACCACCCGTCGCCAGGACCGTCTCCCGCGCCACAAACGGGCGCACCACATCCTCCCCCTCAAAATAAAAATAGGCTCCCAGACAGCGCGGACGGTGATAGACATCCGTCGGGTTTACCGTGTGGTGTCCCCGCATAATGAGGTCAATCGCCACCCCCCCTGTCACCAGTGTGATATTCGGATGACGCGCCACCTCCGCCGCCAGATGCTGGGCAATCGCCCGCCCCGTTGCATCCTCCACATGAATAATCCGCGAACGGGAGTGCGCCGCCTCCTCCGTAAAATCCAGCGCGCCATCCTCCCTGCGATCAAACGGCACACCGCACCGGTTGATGAGCAACTCCTCCACAATCGCCGGACCCCGCTCCGCCAACAGCCGCACAGCCGGGTCGAAACAAATCCCTGCTCCAGCGCGGTGAATATCCTGCGCCAACAACTCCGGTCGATCATCGGGACTTCGGAAAATAATGCCTCCCTGGGCCCAGGCCGTATTTGAGCCCTTCTCCGGCGCACTGCCACTCGTCACCAGGGCCACCGTCAGGCCAAGGTCAGCCGCCTTCAGCGCACACGAACACCCTGCAGCTCCCACCCCGATTACCAGAACATCTGCTTCCATCAGAACACTCCAAAATCAATGGCCCTACTCCCCACCATCACCCCCCCACAAGGGAGAGCGGCGCAACCCGCAAAACGCCATCCCCTCCCGGAGAGACATTCCGAAGGCAGTTGAAGGTAAAAAAGTCTGTTTGGGTCATTGGATTCCCCTTGCAGCGGGGTGCCCACCTGCGGCTTGATTTCCGGCCCGGCTCAACCCCGAGCCGGCCCCGACCCACGAAATGCCGTCGTGGCGGAACTGGCAGACGCGCACGGTTCAGGTCCGTGTGGGGGCAACCCCGTGGAGGTTCGACTCCTCTCGACGGCACCATTCACTAAAATCAATGGTTTCAACCCTTTTGCCTCCCGATCATGGGAGGCAAAAGTGCTTTGTGGGGTTCCTTTTTGCTGGTCGAGACGGGAGGGGGCAGGTCACAATTTGACACGAAAGTGTTGCGTGATGGGGATGGGGAAATTCCAAGAATCAACACAATCGATACATTAAAGGATGGTATTACCCCAACCTCGCGAGAACTGAGAAATGCGATCCGTATTCGCCAGCAAAGCAATCCCGGAGAACACCTCCTCTTAATACCAAAACCCAGATAATAGGATGCAGCCAATGCCCAACCGAATTTTCCACTTCGCTGCAAGACGTGATCTGGCGGAGGTGATTCAAGTCGTGGAGTCCAACCATAGTTTGAAGTATGTCGTTTACGGAATGTCTGATCATCCGGAATATGATGTATATAACTCGTTGCTTGACTATCCCATGCTTGGGACCGCCGAAGGGGATCAGTATGTTGCATGCACGATTATGAACATATTTCCCCGTGAGGCTGAAATTAAGCTGCGCACTGTCCCTCAACGTCGTGGCGGTGTAAAGTATCTAATTGATCCAATGGAGAATCCGTGCTCAATGATCATCAGATTGGGTGGCGTCTATGAGGAAGGTGTCTTGATTCATGGAGAGACGGCGACTACTTATTCCACTGATGACCTGGGCACGAAGCTCTTTCATGCCTTTGCGCGCCAGATTCGGAAGCGATTCCGGAAGGTCCACGAATTCTGGGTGGGCAAGGAAGCGGAAGAACTCTACCGAAAAGGTTGGCGCCTCACCCAGTCGAAGCATCGTTCGACTGATTATGATCTCAAATTCCCGGAATGACTGGAAGAATTGTCTGGGGTTACGATAAGTTGCAGACCTATTAAGTTCTAATGAATCTTTAGTCCGAAGTTGTATATCCATATCCCGATTCCCTCATCGGCAACGACATCCTGTGGCAGTCCATGCGCTGGGATGCGGAGGTGGAACTGTATTACCTGCGCAACCGTTGGTACGACCCCTACCTCGGCCGGTTCCTTCAGCGTGATCCAATCGGCTTTTGGGGTGACCCACTTAATACAGGCAACCCATATACGTATGTAGGAAATAACCCGTGGACTTACGTGGATCCCTGGGGGCTGAGCGGGATCAAATCAAATCAGCCCCGTTGGAATACTGATCAAGGGTACGGATTTTTTCGAAATACATGGGACTTCCTAGGTGGATCAGTGCAAACTGTGGATCGTGTAGCCCAATCTACTTTTGCTGGTATAGGATCAGCAATAAACTATGTCGCGGAACCGGTTAAAGTGTATGTGGTTAGACCCTTCACCACTCCCGCATCAGATTATGTAAATAATCATTATTTTGATAGTACGTACGAGAATGTCACCAAGCATTATTCGATTACTTCACAACTTGTAGGGACCGGGGAAGAATTTGATGAAAGCAGTCGCTGGGTTCGTCACACCATGGATACCATAGGTGAAGAACTCGGAACAGACGCCGTGTTAATGTTGGGTACTGGTATGGCAGGCAGGGGGGCATCATCGATCCGCCATGCTCCTGAAGGCAGGGGCACGGGTGCTGGGGCAGGGGCAGGCGGTAGAATCAATTCCACTTGCACTGCCAGCTTCTCCCCATTAAACACTAGTCAGAAGAGGTTTTTGAGAAAGCAAGCGCGAGAGAGGTGGAAGCAGGTCTCCGGGCAATATGCATCAACTAGTGGTCTTCAAATTCATCATCGAATTCCATTAGAGTGGGCACATATATTTCCCAAAAGTCCTCCGAACCGTATTTCGAATCTGGTTGGTGTACGTAAATCAACCCACACTCAAGTATCCAGAGAATGGGCACAGTGGAAGGCAGGACTGGGTGGACGTCAGCCAACCCCTTCAGAAATTATGACGGAAGCATTTAGGATTGACGGACTATTCCATGATCAATGGTTCTTTCCCAAGTGAGGAGACAAGTATGAACTATACATTCGAAGAAATACGTGATTTTCTCGCCTCCCTGCAACCATCAACTGGTCAAGAACCTTCATCACACCTGACTGAAAGCGACCTCAGATCGGTGGAGCAAAGTTTGGGGCTGATGATTCCCAGGGAAATCAAAGACTGGCTAATGGTGATCAATGGTTCATTCGTAGGTAGCCAAGTATTTCTTGGAATTGGTACTTCAAATAGCTTCCTTGACCTGGTCCCTGTTCTGCAGGACTACCCAGAGTGGAAAAGTCGCGCATGGATACCAGTCGCCTCGGATGGATGTGGCAATTACTATGTTGCATCCGGAATAAATTCGTTATGTCCTGTAGTCTTTGTCGATACAGCCTTCGATTTTTCGAAGCCTGCCTATGTTGTATCGACAGCATTACGACGGTTTCTATACGAGTTTATCAAGTCGGAGTTTTTTGATACTGAATGGCCTTTTGATCGTAAATACATATTGTTGCACGATCCGGGATTAATAGATGCAACAGGTTTGGGGCCACTTCCTTGGGAAGGATAAATGGGATGCCATTGCACCACGCCATCATTGCATTGCTTACAAACTCTATGAAATTGACATTCAATAACCCGAACCACGCCTTCAGGGCTCGACGTCTCCGCGGAATGGACAGCCACACCTGACGACATCTTCCTCCTCCGCCGCAAGGGCAACCCGAGCGGATGCGGCGCCATCAACCCACCCGAATTCGGCCCCGCCGGATTTACATCCAGCAACTACTATCTCCTGCGCGACGCATCCTACAATGTCACCACCGCACTCAATGCCCGCAGTGAAGTTGTCGAGCGCTACGACTACGACGACTTCGGCGTCCCCATCTTCCTCAATCCTGATGGGGCGCCCCGCACGGATTCCCTGATCGGCAACGACATCCTGTGGCAGTCCATGCGCTGGGATGCGGAGGTGGAACTGTATTACATGCGCAACCGGTGGTACGACCCGTACCTCGGCCGGTTCCTCACCCGCGATCCCATTGGAGCCTTCGGCGACCCGCTCAACTTCGGCAATGCCTATACATTCCCTGCAAATAATCCGTGGAGCTATCGGGATCCGTGGGGGTTGATGGGGACTGGTTGCGCGACCGTGGTCACATGGAGGAACGTTGCAATATCCATTGATAATCTTGAATGGCATCACATGTTCCCAAAGCAACTATTCAATCATCCGGGGATCTCCCCCAGCATTCGCAAATTCTTTAACGATCCGGAATGGGGGTACATTATGCCTAAAGACATGCATCGTGGGAAGAACATTGGCCTTCATCAAGCCGGCTGGAACAAGGATTGGGAGGATTGGTTAACAAGAACGCAGGGAAGAGTAGGGGCGGGAAACATTACTCTCGATATGGTGCGTACTCAGAGGAATCACATGGTGGGCCTCCCGCAATATAGTGCCTTCTTTGAGAAAAAACCGTCTGTATTTCGAGCGCATGTTTCCTATACCGAATGGAGGAGTGGTGGCCGAAAGAAGGCTATTTTGGCCTTTGGGAGAACTGCCGGGAGAGTAGGTGGAAGGGCTATTCCTATCGTCGGCGTTCTCCTGATCGCCGACGATGCGATGGCAGGCTTGGCTGTTGGCGGCGTATCAGAGGCAATCTACCGTGGATCGGGAGCAGCCGATATTCAGGGCTTGATCAACTCGGCGATTGAATCCGCTAGAACTCCTGTTGACTCACACCTCTCCCGATTTGGGAAATGGCTGCTGGGAGGTGAGAACCTGAGGAAGTCGCGCATTGATGATTGCCTGACCGATTAGTTGACAAGGCCAGAAGTTCAGTGGAAAGGAATGAAAGTTGAACCAAATACTCTACTTCGTAATCGGTGACGCGGACTATACAGGTCTCTTGAGTGTCAACATGGTCCACAGGAACTTGAAGATGTCTCTCTTTCACGGGGAGCATAAGTGGTATACAGGTGAAGGCAAGGAGTTGTGGATAGGGTCATACACAAGAATAGACTCACTGGCACCTGATTTCTGCGGAACGAGTATCAACCTCTATTCGGAGGAATTGGTCAAGCGATTGGACCATGTTGTTTGGAACGATTTTATTGCTGTTCCCAAGATGCGGTGGAAACGGGCGGATTTCCCTTTGAACGCGTATGAGATGGAGCGGGTCGTCAACGGGACGGGGAGCAATGCCATCGGTTATCTTCAAAACTTTCGTGACTCCAAGAATCCGCCGGACAAGCGTTACTTCTTCCTCGATGTACTGGTCGCACCCAGAGTGTTCATGCCTGCGGAACGGGATGAAATATGGGAGCTGAATGAATTTCCTGACCAGGTAATTCGCGTGGGTCGATACGCGGTCACGAAGTACGCCGAGGAATTCAAGAAGTTGAAGACTATTTGGGTCAACGGCGGGCTGCTGATGACACCCGAGGTCTTCGACATTCTCGGCCCTTCTATTGACCGACGCTACTACAAGATTTTTGAGTATACGTTCGAGATTAGTGAGGGGCATGCCGTGCTGCAGAATACAAGGGAGCATTCAGGAGCCATGTTCGGTATGTTTTAAGGTGGTAGGATCGGCGAATGGAAGTCATTTTGGTCTCTCACGGAGGCACAAAGGCACGGAGGTTTGTGGACCATGAATCAGACCGTCCTCCAGCTTCTCGTCTTAATGATGGTGGCCCTTCCAGCCTGGGGTTTGCTCCACCTTGTCTGCTGGTATCGTGGGAGGAAGATGTTGGGGTCGATATCGGTGATGCCCCTCGATCTGACCGCATTGTTGATATCCCTGCCGCTCGCCTGGTATCTCAATAGCATGGTTCCCTGGTTGGGGACTATTCTCCTATCATTGGCGCATGTACTCGTGATCGTCAT
>JAFIGB010000481.1 GCA_020831705.1 Candidatus Sumerlaeia bacterium
CCATCACCGTTCGCATCACCGATGGGAGGATCGGTGCGGCCAAAGTTGTCACGGACGGCAATGAAATCGCTCAAATTCACGAAACCATCCCGATTCGCATCCCCCATGCAGGTAAAGCCAATGGGAGGCGTTGGAACGGGAGTCGCCGTTGGAGTGGGCGTCGCCGTGGCCGTTGGTGTCGGTGTTGGGTCCGACGTTGGAGTGGGGTCGGGGGTCGGTGTGGGGTCAGGATCCGGGGTTGGGGTTGGTGTTACTTCCCCACTGTCTATCGTGGGAACCATCCAGTCGTTGGAGTTATTGTTGTCCCAGGTTCCCTCCCCCGCCCCTTCAATGTTTGTAAAGACGAAGTTCAGTTCCATGGCGTCGGAATCGACAACAAAGGTGATTTTCCACACACCTCCACCCACATTCGTCATCGCCGGACGCGGGACCAGCCCGCCACCTTCCCATCCGTTTTTGCCACGGTGGATATAGACGGGTGAAGCACCGGAAAGGGCCGTCCCGGAGGCGTCATAAGTAATGGTCACTTCCTGGCCACGGACGGCCGGATTCGGCTCCACCGTGACATTGCTGCTCGTTCCGCCACCGTTACCGGCTCCCTCGCCGGTCCCAATATAGACATGCTGGATGGGCGAGCGGGCAATGTTGCCCCGATTGTCCACCGCTTCGACATAATAATCGATGAGGACGTCGCGCAATCCCGTGACCTCCACCGAGTAATGATCAGCGACATGCTTTGGCAGAACAAAATAATCCACATCACCCCAGTTATAGATATTATCCTTGGGGAACTCGCGGCCATTCATGGGCAGCTCAATCCAGTCGCCCACCCCCGGTCCGCCTGCGTAGGTCTCATTCTCGTGATTATCGAGGGAGCGCTCACCATCGAGGTCGATGCGGTACTTGAGCGTGACCTCCTCCACGCCGCTCGGATCGGAAACGAAGGTCCAGATGGCAAAGTCGCCGTTGTTCACAACCTGGTTGAATTGGTGGGACGCACCGAAGTTCAGGCTGCCGGGATTCCAGGGAAAGCGCTGGGGCAGGAAAATCAGGGGAGGTGTTGTGTCGGCGTCCAGATTCCCCTCAAGAATGGGATCCACCAGATCAAAGACCTCATTCGCCCCGATGGTCCCCTTGATTTCATGGTCGAGAGCCGCTCCGTAATAGACATTTCCGGAGTCATGGGAGCCGAGGTGGAAGTGCCACGCCCGGTCAATGGGGTGGCTTTCCGGGGTCGGATCGAGAATCTCTGAAAAGTCCGGTGTATATCCAAGAATCTGCTGGGCGGTCTGGAGCCGTGCTGCCGACTCGAGGAAGAGGGCCATCTCCCGCGCCTTGTAGTGCCATCCATTAATGGGGTCGGGCGTGCCATCCGCCGTAATCAGGGGATACAACCACTGATGATAATTCGGCGAACCAAAGTCCGGTGTCGGATTGATCCAACCGCCATCCTCAACATGGATTCGCTTCGTTGGATCCGGTGGGAAGGAATTGAGATATCCCTGAATCGTGGTGACTTCATATCCTCTGTTGCGAACGTCATTTGCCAGATTCGGCGTGCATTCCATGTAATAGCTGTATCCGCCGCCGAAGGCGTTGTCGCCGTCGTGGGCAAGCAACACCAGCGACGGCTGGTTCGGATCATTGTGATCATTTACACGATCCATAAAGTCCGCATTAATACACTGGTACCCATCCAGATAGCTGTATCCCTGGTCCGCCGGTACCACAATGATCGTGTGTTCATCCCCCGTTTCCGGGTCGATATAGCGTGCGTAGGCCGGTTGGTAGGAGAGGGGATTTGCCATGCGGGGGGTGGATATATCCGTCCGCACGTCGACGAAGTGCACGCCGTTGGGGTTGATCTGGTCGGCCCTGTTGGGGGGATCTGTATTGACCCCCCCATTGCCAAGAATCACCGGAAAATCCGGGCAGGCCCGGGCAATTTTTTCGCCGGACACGATCGACCACTCGATGCCCAAACGTCGCAGCGTCGGAATCATCCGCGTCGAGAAGGCAATCTCCGTCGGAAAGTACCCCTCGCTGATGGATGACGTGCCGAACTCCCGCGCCATGATTTCCTGATGGAGCCGAATGGACATATACATCGTCTCGGTATCAAGAAGCGCCACCAGTCCATGATGGAAGGACATATTCACCAGGTCGAGGCGACGTGCTCCCTCCGGAGTCGTCCATCCCATTGCCTCTTGAATGGGCGCCTTCCAGCTCGAGCTGTATCCCATCTGGTTGGCCATGCCGAGGCTGCGAACATTCTCCATCAGGGCGCCCGTGTAGCTGCAGGTCACCCCCGAATTTCCATGGGAACCAATGGCATTAAGAGCATCCCGCATCCGCCACTGGTACACAGCAACGCGGTCATCCTTGCCAAAAATTTCGTCCAGATCATTGAGCGGATACGGATCCCCCCCGTTCTTCACCTGAATCGACTCCCAGGCGTATTCATAACGATGGGACTGGCCGAGGCGGTTCGGACCGTTCCAATAGATCGGCTGGTGATTGTGCCAATGCCAGGTCATCTTCGGCCCGGTGGATTGCGCCACGACCTCATTGGAGGGTGACATGATAACGGTGAGTGCAAGGGCTGCGCTCAAAATGGCGATATCGCGTAAAGGTTTTCTCATCACGGGGGATCCTCTCCAATCCGGGGTAAACGGAGCGAAATGGCGTGAAATCAGTTAAAGTCGCTTAGCACGCTCGCTCCAAAAACAGAGAGAATTCCCCCTCGACACGCTCCAACCCGCAAGACGAAATCGTCGGGAACATGCAACTACTTTTGCGCAAATGTGCAATTTGCACACGAAACAGATTGTTGTTCAAACAGAAAAAAAGCCCCCCGACCTTGGTCCACACAAGGCGAGGAGCATCAATTCCCCTAAACTCAAATTTTGGGTATCAGTAGACGAACATCCAATCGGAGATCGAGGAGGTGACATCACCGAGGCGGACGTTGTCGAAATGGATGGACTGGGTGCCCGTGTTGTCCGCGTTGTCGACGTTCCAACCGAACAGGATGATGGGCGAGGTGGCGAAGATTCCATCTCCTTCCGTGGAATTGGAATGGAGGTCCTGAAGGAGGTCGACCGCATACTCGTCCCATTCGCTCCCAATGGGAAGGTCACTTGAGACCCACACATCACCGTCCTCCTCGAAGACCGCGAATTGGATGGTCGTCCCCGTGGTACTTCCGATGGCCCGGGCGGTGAAGTGGGCGTGTGTATATCCATCCCAGTCCGAAACAATTTCATAGGGTATATACCGGACTCCAACCCGCTGGCCAGCGGTCCAGTCCGCCGCTACCTGAAGGTAGCGTTCCCCCTGGGGGGCGGTGGCAGGGTCCTGAATAATTTCAATTCCGGCATACGCGGCGCCAAATCGTGTCCATTCACCGGCGCTTGTATCCCCGGGAAAGGAGCTTTCCGTGGGATCGGGAGGAAAGGCCCCGATGGTG
>JAFIGB010000218.1 GCA_020831705.1 Candidatus Sumerlaeia bacterium
TTTTTGAGGGACGCTCGGTGGATTACGTCCCCGAGACCAATACCAACTACGATGTGAACGGCCACATTGGTGTTCAGCTTTGGGGGAACTTTCAGGATCAGCGTGTCGTGGAAAGCCAGCTTGCCGCCGCCGTCGATCTGGCAGCATGGCTTTGCCAGGAATACGACATCGACCCGGCCACCCTTTCCGGCCACAAGGACGTCGCCCCCGGTACACTTTGTCCCGGTCTTGATCTGTATCGCTACGTCGAGGAGGGGCACATCGAACGCTGGGTCCGCGAAAAACTCGCTGGCAGGGAACCATCAATCACGGCGCTCCCTCCCCTTGAGGATGGCCCGACCACCTGGATTCCCACACCGAACCGCCCCCTTGAGCTTCCGTAAATGTGTGGAAGGTATTCCCTGGCACTCGACCCCGATGATATCATGTCCCATTACGGCGTGATTGTCGATGGCGTTGTCTATACAAGGCGTTACAACATCGCCCCGGGGCAACAATGCACCGTTCTTCTCGACGATCCACCCGGGGGGCGGACGGCCGGTTCCTTCCGCTGGGGTTTGGTCCCCTCCTGGGCGAAGGATCCGTCGATTGCGAACAAGCTGGTCAACGCCCGGTCGGAAACGGCTGCGGAAAAACCCTCCTTTCGCGATGCCTTCAGAAAGCGGCGCTGTATTGTCCTGGCCGATGGGTTTTATGAGTGGGGAAAGGCGATGATGGACGGCAGGAAGATTCCCATCCGCTTCGAACGCCGTGACGGGGCGCCACTTTCCCTGGCGGGGCTTTGGGAATCATGGACGCCCCAGGGCAGCGCCACTCCCCTGCTGACGTTTACGATCCTGACCACCGCCGCCAACGACACCATGCGCCCGTACCACCACCGCATGCCCGTCCTGTTGGAGCCGGCAAATTACACCCAATGGATCGATTCGGCCTTCAACAACGTCGACAGGCTGATGGAGTTGACCACCCCCGCGCCCAACGACCTGCTATCCGCCCGGGAAGTTTCCACGAGGCTGAATTCCGTGGCAAACGACGACCCGTCCGTTTTGGATCCACCCCGGGACGAGAATTCATTTTTATAGTCCCGAATTTTTCGGTGTATATCAATCTATCTCCGTGTGTTTCGCGGCCACCACTCAATAACAACCGTGGCGATCATATCCGCCGCATTCGCCCGATGAAGAATCCGTCGGGGCCATGGAGGGAGGGGAGCAGGACCACCGACGAACCGTCCGCGGAGCGTGTCTGCTGGAAGGCCTCCCCGTTCAAAGGAGCCGGGAGCGCAGCAGGTTCGAACCCGGTGATACCCGACAACTGACCGACGGTTTCCTCCTCCTCGAAGCTGCAGGTGGCATACACAAGAACTCCACCGGGGCGGACCAGCGGCGCGTATAGACGGAGGCATTCCGCCTGGGCGCGGCAGGTCTCCTCAAGCATGCGATTAAAGGGGCCGCGCCACGTCGCCACCGGATCGCGGCGCAGGCGCCCCAACCCAAGGCAGGGCGCATCAATCAGCACCGCATCATAGGGCCCGGCGGATGCGGCGTCTCCCGGGTCGAGGACCATGATATTCCCCACCCCGGCCCGCTTGATTCGTGGGGCAATTCGCGACAGGCGCTCCCCGTCAATGTCGTGGGCGAAAACACGGCCTTCACCGCCAACAAGTGCCGCCAGATGAAGGGCCTTCCCCCCCGCTCCGGCGCAGGCATCCAGAACACGGAGTCCGCGAAGATCCCCAATACAATGGCTGACCAACTGGCTTGCCTCGTCCTGAACCTCCCATGCTCCGGGGTGCCTCTCCTGAAGGCCCGTGAGGTTCACCTTCCGCTTAAGGCGGATTCCATCGGGGGACCAGGGAGTGGCCGTGGCGGGGATTTCCTCCACATCCAATATCCGAAGCAACTCCTCCCGCGACAAGCAGTCCGTATTGACGCGCAAATCCAGGGGAGCCGGGGCCCCCATGGACCAGCCAACACCAAGGGCGATCTCCTTCCCGAAGCGGGAAGCCCACCGCTTATGGAGCCACGGGGGAACCACCCCACCGAGCAATTCACACAGTTCCTCGGGAATCACCGCACCGGGATTCTCAATGGCCCGAAGCATGTCACCCACGATAACATCACTCTTTGCAGGCCACTGTAAAGGGACTTCCTTCTTAATCGGAGGGCGCGATGCGGCAATATCGCGGGCAACGGTGAGACAACGACGGACCTCCGCAACGTCAAGCCCCATGTCTTGTCGCAACCAGCGGGTCACGGCACGAAGGGCTTCCTCCTCCCGGGGACAAATCGAGACCAGCAGGCACCCATCCTCATCGGGGTTCCCATCCCAACCAGACAAAAGAAGGGTTGAGACACGATGGCGAAGAAGGGAAAAAAACACGGCTCCGATGAAATTGCGGGCACTTCCCCGGACTTCCGAACGGCGCCGAAGGTACCCCCCGAGGAATTGATCCGCCGGTTGACTCGGGACCTTCAGATACCGGGCGTAAAGTTCAAGAAGATGGGCACGAAGGTCGTCCCGGGGATCAATTTTCTGGTTCATAACCTGCCCTGTTTCCCGAGGTAACCAAAGTGTTTTCAAGGGGAATGTTGGAATTGGAACTTTTCATGCGGTTGATGGATAATGGTCCATTATGGACTGAAGACTGGAAGGTAAAACGACCCTTGGCTGTGGAACTTCAACTCAATGAGCCCGCGCCGGACTTTACACTGCCGGCAGACAACAATCAGGAAATCTCACTGGGCCAGTTCCGGGGCAATGCCCCCGTGCTCCTTTTCTTTTATCCCGGCGATTTCACCCCTGTCTGTACCCGTGAAGTCTGCGACTTCCGCGACGACTTCGAAAAGTTCGAGGAGCGCGGGGTTCAGATCCTCGGCATCAGTGGCGACAGCGTCGAGAAGCACCGCAAGTTCGCCGACAACTGCAAGCTGCCCTTCCATCTTCTGAGCGACGAGAACCTCAAGGTTGCCTCCCGTTATGGGGCAAGGGGCCTGCTCGGGATCGTCCGCCGCGCTTATTACCTCATCGACCGCAACGGCAACCTTGTCTGGCAGCATGCCGAAGTCCTCCCCATCTTCCGCCTTCCCAACCGGACGATCCTGCAGGTCATTGACCGGGTGATCGGTCCTCCCCCCAATGGCCCCAGCACCCAGGAACCCTTTCCCCAGACGGTAAACGGGTAACCCCCGCTCAGGGATCAATTTCCCCGTCACGCCTGCGCTTCCTCAATTCCTCACGGCGCTGCTCCTGAAGCCGCTTCCTGATCGCCGGCGCCGCATACTGCACATAAAACCAAAACCCCGATCCCAAAATCGGGACGGCCACGACACAAATTACCCAGAGCACCCTCGGAACAATGCCCCGGAGGGACGACATGATGTCGCTGATGGCGAAGATTGCCATGACGAGGTGAATGACGGTCAGAATCTGTGTCATGGTCAGGCGACGTTGGCGACCTGTTCCCGAAGGTTCTCGCAAAGGTTCTTGAGACTGAGCACCTCGCGGGTGATTTCAAGGTCCCGGCATTTGCTGCCGATTGTGTTGGTCTCCCGAAGGATTTCCTGGGTGAGGAACTCAATCTTGCGACCAATCGGTTCCCCTTTTTTTGCAATGAACCCCTTCAGACTTCCCAGGTGGGATTCCAGGCGGACGATCTCCTCGCTGATGTCGGCCTTGTCGGTGAAGATGGCGACCTCCTGCTCAAGCCTTCCCGGGTCCAGGGATGCCATCTTCGGCCCCAGCAGATCCTCCATCCGTTCATGGAGCCGCTGGCGGTACTTCTCGACAATCTCATCGGAGGAGCCCTTGACGTGTTCGAGGCAACCCTCCATTTCTTCGGCAATTTGCTCAATCGCCAGGGCAAGCTTCCCGCCCTCCTTCTTCCGCTCGGAGGAAAAGCTATCGAAGGCCTCCTTCATGGCGCCCATGAAGAGTTCCTTGAGTTGCTCGGCACGGGATTGATCGGGAAGCGCCACCACGACGCCGGGGATCGTGAACAGGTTCTCCACCGAAATGTCGCGACCCGCGGAAAGGCGTCTGCATTCGTCGGCGAGATGCTCCAGCAGCACCGAGTTGATTTCGTATCGCTGCACCAGCCCGGGGACCGGTTGGAACTGGGCCGAGATGGTGATCTTGCCCCGGTTAAAACGCCGCTGCACCTCCGTGCGGACCCATGGTTCCAGCGCCATGAAGTCGTGGGGAAGGCGAAGGCTCAGATCAACAAAACGATGATTCACCCCGCGAATTTCCACCGTCAGAACACCGAGGGGGGATTCCTGACGCCCCTGGCCATATCCGGTCATGCTTTCCATGAGTGCATTACGCCTTTCCGAGTTTTCACAGGTTGTATATATCGGTGAACTTCCGCCCAAGTTGCCCCATCAGCGGTTCCACCGTGAGCTTCTCCCCGGCGATTTCCTCCACCAGGGGCATGGCGAGCGAGCGCATCCCAACCCGGTGAATCCGGGTGCGGAGCCACTCCAGCACGGCGGCAAAATCCCCCCTGCCGACCTTGTCCCAAAGATCCGGCATGTCCTTCTCCATGCGCCGGGTCATCATGGCCCCGTAGATATTCCCCAACGTGTAGGTGGGGAAATATCCGAACGCCCCCGAGGACCAGTGAACGTCCTGCAGGCAACCATCCCCATCGTGGGGAACGGTGACACCGAGGAAGTCCTTGTAGGCCGCGTTCCATGCGTCGGGCAGGTCGGCCACCTCCAACCGACGCTCAAGTAGAGCAAGCTCCAGATCGAAGCGAATCATAATGTGGAGATTGTAGGTGACCTCGTCGGCATCCACACGAATCAACCCCGGTTCCACCCTGTTCGCAGCCCGGTAAAGCGTCCCCGCATCCACGCCTGCCAGATTGCCGGGGAAATATCCCGCCATAATCGGCCCGTAATGCTTCCAGAAGGGTAGGCTCCGGGCGATGGTGACCTCCCAGAAGCGCGACTGGGATTCATGGAGCCCGAGACTGGGGCATTCCGCCAGGGGGGTGCGCTCGTCCTCCGGCCGGAAACCCTGCTCATAGAGGGCATGACCCGTCTCGTGGAGGGCGCTGAAGAGATATTCAAAGGGATTGCGATGATCGAACCGGGAAGTAATGCGCACATCGCCCACGGAAAAGTTCGTGCAAAAGGGGTGGGCGGCAATATCGATGCGCCCCCGCGAGTAATCAAAACCGAGGTCACCAATCAGACGACGGCCAAATTCCCCCTGGGCGCCGAGATCCCACTGGCGGTCGAGAAAGCGGGTGCTGATCTGGTCGGCTCCACGAATTTTATCGAGCAAATCCACGGTGAAGGACCTGAGGGGAGCAAAGAGGGAGGCGATTCGCCGGGCATCAATTCCCCGCTCGTAATCCGGAACAAGGGCATTCCAGGGGGTGTCCTTCCAGCCGAAGCAGTCGGCCTTCTGGCGGGTCAGCTCGATGATGCGCTCCAGATGGGGCTGAAAGATCGAGAAGTCCCGGGCCTGCCGTGCCTCGATCCAGGCGCCAAAAGCCCGGGATTCGACAAGGGTCATTTCACGCACCATTGACCCGGGGAGCTTTGTGGCCCGGTCGACGGCAAAACGAACGGTTTCCACCGCTGCACGCTGGTCATCATCAAGGTCCGCCCCCTCGGCATCCGCAAGGAGCCCAAGAAACTCGGCGGACGTCATTCGATCGTGAATCAGGCCCCCCAGGGTGGAAAGCTGGCGTCCCCGGGCTTCCCCACCCCCCGGAGGCATCTGGGTCTGCTGATCCCAGTGCAACACACTGGCCGTCATGCGCAGATCGTGGATTTCACCGTAGGCATCGAGAAATTTCTGGTAAGGCATTCAGTGGCCTGCCATTTCATCAGGATTTTAGGGAGGAGCCGCCCCCCGTACCCAAGGAAAGGGGGGTGGAGCCGGTGGGGGAAGGGAAATTCCGAATGCCCAGGCACCTTACGGCACGGGCGCTGCAACATTCCGGCTTGTGTTGGCGGCTCTTTCCTGATACCCCTCCATTGCCAGTCTGGGGCCGTCGGCTCCAAACTCAGGATGAAGCTTGGCCCGTGACGGGCCTGTTTCAGATACCAAAGAGACCCCAAATCCAGGGGGCAGGATTCATGCGCTTGAAATGTTCCTTCTGCGGTCGCGACCAGCATCAGGTTAAAACCCTCTTCAAGGGCCTGAGCAACAAGGATAACCTGGGCAGCGTTTACATCTGCGATGAATGCGTGAGCACCTGCAACGAGCGGCTCAAGCGTGACGAGCTGACCCGTGTGGAGGAGGAATACTCCGAGGGGATGAAGCGGCTCCCCACGCCCCAGGAAATCAAGGACGAGCTGGACCGCTACGTGATTTCCCAGGAACGCCCCAAGCGCATCCTCTCCGTCGCCGTCCACAATCACTACAAGCGCATCCTCTCCAATGCCCAGGACTCCGAAGTGGAGCTCCAGAAGTCCAACATTCTCATGCTTGGACCCACCGGCAGCGGGAAGACCCTCCTTGCCCAGACCCTGGCCCGCGTCCTCGACGTCCCCTTTGCCATCGCCGATGCCACAACCCTGACCCAGGCAGGCTACGTGGGTGAGGACGTGGAGAATATCCTCCTCCGTCTCCTTCAGGCTGCCAATGGCGACGTGGAACGTGCCCAGCGGGGCATCGTCTACATCGACGAAATCGACAAGATTGCCAAGACCTCCCACAACGTCTCCATCACCCGCGACGTTTCCGGCGAGGGCGTCCAGCAAAGCCTTCTCAAGATCCTCGAGGGGAGCGTCGCCAATGTCCCCCCCACCGGTGGACGCAAGCACCCCCATCAGGAATACATCAAGATCGACACCACCAACATCCTCTTCATTGCCGGTGGTGCCTTCAACGGCCTGGTCGACATCATCCGCCGCCGCGTTGTCCAGCGCGTCATGGGCTTCGGTGCCGACATTCAGTCCAAGAAGGAAGAGGATATCAGCGCCCTTCTCGCCCAAGTGGAATACCGCGACCTGCTCAAGTTCGGCATGATCCCCGAATTCCTGGGCCGCTTCCCCGTTGTTTCCACCCTGGACCTCCTTGGCGAGGAACAGCTGGTGACGATCCTCACCGAACCCCGCAACGCCATCACCCGCCAGTACCGCAAGCTCTTCGAGCTGGAGGGCGTGGATCTTGAGTTCGACGAGGACGCCCTGCGTCGCGTTGCCCGCCTGGCCATCGATCTTCAGACCGGTGCCCGCGGCCTGCGCGCCATTCTCGAAAACGCCATGCTCGACATCCAGTTCGAGCTTCCCACCAAGGCGTTGGAATTCTCCCGATGCCGCATCAGCGAGGCGGTCATCAATGGCGAGGGCGAGCCGGAATACTTCGCCCGCGAGAAGAAGGAAAGCGCCTGAGTTTCCGCCCCGGGGGGGGATGGCACCCATCCCCCCGGCTATTTTCCACAACGGCATGCAGCATCCAAATTCCACTTCACATCGAGACAAGTACCACGGCATCCTTTGTGCCCAAACATATGCGGAGGGAAGATCCCCACATGACCCCCACAAAATCCACACTCCTGATTGCACTCCTCACCGGCCTGACCCTGCATGCAGGTTCAACCGTCCACGCCGAAACAACCCTGACACCCGTGACCGTCTATATGGAGGTCGTCAACCCGGAGCTTTTTTACGAGGAGGACGACATCATCGAAGTCCGCCTTGGAATTCGCGACAACGCCAATGCCCCCATGAGACCGGTGGGATACAACATCATCGTCCGCTGGCCTGATGGGGTGGTGGACCTTGACCGGGTGCGCTCAGGGACATCCCCCTGGGGCCCACCGATTCGCGCCGTCGCCCCCGGCCCAGATGTCGATCCCGAAACCGGCGAGCGGCGCCAGCGTCTATCCACCGCCGTTGGGAACGAACCCTCCACACTGCCCCTGAACCCCGTCCTGACAACCATGGAATTTGTAGTCCGCGAGGAAGTTGGCTATATCAACCTGAACCTTGAAGTTGCCTATCCCGATGGCGGGAACCAGAATCTGGTCGGTGCCATTTCCGATGATCCGACGATATACGAAATTCCCTTTGTTTTTGATACCTCCGGAGCCAGGAACATCTATCTCGGCTATACAGAGACTCTCCCCCCGACACCCACACCCATTCCGACCCCAACCCCCACACCTTCCCCAACGCCAACACCCACCCCCACCTTCTGCATGGGCGACGCCAATGGCGATGGCATTGTGAACCTCCAGGACTTCATCGCCGTCCGTGACAACTTCGGCCAGGCGAATCCTACCGTTGGTGACGCCAATGGCGACGGTGTGGTCAACCTTCAGGACTTCATTGCAATTCGGGACAACTTCGGGCGCCCCTGCCCGGAGTAACAACAGCCGGTCCTCCCCTATAGACATTAACTCATCCATCTTCCATCCGGGTGCTTGTTTTCAACAAGCACCCGCCCCCATTTTCACGGGTTGGACCGTGGCGATTTCGGGCGGTCATCGTAATGGCTCATGTAAACCTTGCCACCAAGCAGTTTGCTCTTGACCGAACACATCGGAACCAACCTAATTCCTATCTTGAAGGAGCCATTGGCGCCTTTACACCCCCCCTTGCAGGAGAAACCAATGAACATCCGAGGAAAAAGTGCATTTACACTGATCGAGTTGCTGATCGTGGTGGCAATTATTGCCATTCTGGCGGCGATTGCCGTTCCGAACTTTCTGGAGGCCCAGGTCCGCTCGAAAGTCTCACGCGCAAAGGCGGACATGCGCACCATTACAACAGCCCTTGAGTCCTATTATGTGGACAACAACCGCTACCCAGCACCCCATGAAGCCCACAATCAGGCACCATGGAGCCAAGCCTACTCAGAGCCCCCCTTCCATGCTCGTGTCCCATCCATGTTGACAACACCCATCGCGTATCTCTCCAGCATACCCGATGATGCTTTCCGCACAACCCGCATCCCCGGCAACATTGTCAACGACCCCTACCTTCAGTACGTGAAACGTCGTAACGCCTACTTTAACTGGGCCTATATGCGGGAAATCTTCCCCACTGTCTTTGCCAATGCCAACTCGACATTCTCTGTTGCCGAGGAACTTTCCGGGGCATGGTTGATTTACTCACCGGGTCCAAACGCCGACGAATTCAACAGGCTCAGCGACAACGACCCCCTCGTCGCCGCCCGTGTCTACATCGACTACGATCCGACGAATGGAACAGTCAGTCAGGGAAATATTTTCCGGACAGCGAAGAGCGGTGAACGGTTGGGCTCACACCCACTTTTCCAGTAAACCGACCTCTCAAAAGTACCTGTTATACCCTGCCCCCTGCCATTCTGGTGGGGGGCTTCGTTTTGGCCCCAAATGACAAGCAAATGGGGAAAAGAGCACAGTTTGATGGCGCTTCCGGGGACAAACTGATTTAGTTGGTCAGTCCAATCTTGAACAATCCTCTTTTTTAATGATTGGAGCTTGACAATCCCCGGGATTAGGCTGTTTCGTGCCGCCCATCCTGTGTACCTGCGCCCCGGCCTCCAATCCGGGGGGGTCGGGTGCCAGAGAATCCATCCCCCCTGAAGGAGTCCGAACACCGATGAGAAACAAATTCGGTTTCACCCTCATTGAGTTGTTGATCGTCGTCGCGATCATCGCCATCCTCGCCGCCATTGCAGTGCCCAACTTCCTGGAGGCCCAGACAAGAGCCAAGGTCTCCCGCGCGAAGTCTGACCTGCGCACACTGGCCACCGGCGTTGAGTCCTATGCCGTCGATCACAACACCCCCCCCCGTGAGTATGCTGTGAACTGTCTTCCCGCCATGTCATGCACCGGAGCCCTTGATGGTCCTTTCTTTGGACAAACGAACGCCGGTGGCATTATGTCTCCCGTTCTTTCCACCCCCATCGCCTACCTCACCAATGCCTTCATGCTGGATCCGTTCGTTCGGGCAGGCGACAACATCAATGAGGACGAAAAATACTTCACCTATCACTCCGTTCAGTATCGTCAAGGTGTTGGTGGATCGTTCTTCTTCAATACCACACTGAGCGTCACGCAACGCTATGAGGTCATTCGTCAGCACTTTGGCGAATGGTACACAATGAGCATCGGCCCCGACCAGAGCTTCTGGAACAATGATGTGCCCAACCGTGGCGGCGTTGTAGGTCGTGAGTATATCCCCTACGATCCCACCAACGGAACGATCAGCTTCGGCAACATCATCCGTTCACAGAGCCGTTCCGGCGAATACATGCCCGACGACACACGCCTTATCGGCGCCCACTGATCCCCACACCGGGGTGAACCCCAACGCCTTCCACAACGGCCCCTGTTCGCAGGGGCCGTTTTTCTGTGCCGGGTATTGTGGCGCCCCTTCAGGGCTGGCCTCCGTTGATGCTCCCCACCCCGGGCGTTGCCCGGGGCTGACGTGCCATACCCCTTCGGGGTGTACGGTTCCCGGGTGATCGCAGGGATCCATTTCAAAGCACAGATCCGATTCAATGCCCGCGTTGTATGTAACTCCGAACAATGATCGGGGATTCCGTGTATATCCGTGGTTTCCGTGGACAAGGGGCTATTATGCGTGCCCCCTTCGGGGTGTACGGTTCCCGGGTGATCGCAGTGCTCCTTTTCAAATCAGAAATCCAAGACAAGGCCCGCGATGTATAGATTCCCGAAGCAATACCGGATGTCTCCGTGGAGTCAGGATGGTTTTCCATGGAGAACCGCTCCGTAGGTCGATTTCCGACTGTGGATCCATCTACCAAGCCTTCCCGGAGGGAAGGCAGCGGGATGGCCCCCTATCGTCGCGAAGCGCGATGGGGGGAATCTTGGAAAACTCAATATTGCGTGCTGGATAGCACGCCACATTTTCGGACGTGACGCCTGTGACACTGATGATATCCTTCGGACCTCTCGTTCCAGCGTCTGGCCTGGCGACCGCCCCCAAATACCCCAGCACCGCCCACCCCCCAA
>JAFIGB010000074.1 GCA_020831705.1 Candidatus Sumerlaeia bacterium
GGAAGTGGCCTGCTCAACACATGGTGGGCGTTGTGGCTGCCATATTGGGCGGGCGGGCAAATCTTTGGCATTCTTCTTTTCCGTACGTTTTGCGAAGGCATTCCCGAGTCCCTTTTTGAGGCCGCACGGATTGACGGGGCCGGGGAGTTCACGATCTATACAAGGATTGTTCTCCCCCTTTCCCTGCCGATCATCGCAACCCTGGCCATCATTCAATTCGTGGGGACTTACAACGATTACGTCTGGCCCCTTGTGACAATATCAAGTCCATCCAATCAGGTTTTTGCCGTGGGTATTACCCAGTTTGCAGCAGATGCCCAACTGGACATGGCACCGCAGATGGCTGGATATATCATCGGTTCGATTCCCCTGGTGATTGCCTTCATTTTCGGGATGCGATATTACGTTCAGGGACTGACCTCGGGGGCATTAAAATCATGAACTGGATGGCAATTAGAACCGGGGTCTTCCCCGGGAATTGGAATGGAGTTTTATTTTTGATGAATTCCTTAAACCATGAAGGGGGCTGGATATGATTACCGCCAAGTGGATTTGGATCGATGAACAGGGTGGTGATGGATATAATGAATACCGCATGGCCAGGAAGGTCGTCACGTTACCGCCTGTTGGCCGTGCGCAAATCGCGATTGCTGCGGATACATGGTACCGCCTCTTCGTGAACGGCACCTGGGTTCACGACGGCCCCTGCAGGAGTTGGTCCCACCATTTCCAGTATGATGTCCATGACATCACCGACCAACTTCGCGAGGGCGAAAACGAAATCTGGGTCCTCGTGCGGTACTTTGGATGTGGTGTCTTCCAACGTGATCCCGTTCGTGGAGGTCTGCTTGCCCAACTGGATGTGGAAACATGCAATCATGAACATTTGGTGGTGGGCACCGATGAAACGTGGGAAATGGGGATGACCGGCGGATACCCCGCAAACATGCCAAAAGTTGGTCTCGGCATGGAGCCCTTCGAGGCCCACGATGCACGTGATGCCGGTTGGATATACAAGCCTGCCGATGTGGTGGCGGATTGCGATTCCGGTCCCTGGAAAAATCCCGCCCCCCGGGATGTCGCCCTGTTGACGCGGACGCCGGTATCATTTCGCCATTATCTGGGAGCGCATGTGGTCGATCGGGAGTGGCATGGGTATACATTCCCCCTGATCCGGTTGTTGTACCCCCGCCTGAAGGAGGGAGGAGGCTTTACCACCATGGCTGCAGCGGCAGCGACGGTTGTCTTCTCCGACGAGGATTGTGAAGCATGCCTTGAAAGTTACCCTACATCGGAGGGTCCGCTGATATTCGTCAATGGCTCAGCTGCCGATGGCAACTCGGTGAAATTATCAAAGGGTGAAAACCTGCTTCTGATGCTCTTCGAACCTTGGGGGCATCACAACAAGGAGCAGGGCATCCGCCTCGTCACAGATGGGAAGGTGGAACTGAGAAACCCCACGAATACCATGGATGAGAATCCGTGGGACTTTGTGCCCTTCAAGGATCTCCTCTACCATGAACACGACCATGTGATCCGCGATAATAATCCATCCGAGCGTCTGGAGGCACGGCGCAGGGTGGAAGTCCGATATACAGAGGTCAGCAAACAGGTTACGGGTCTTGAATCATACAGGAAGCAACTTTCTCCCCTGCGAATGGTGGACAATGGGACCTGGCCAGTACCAAACCCCCATTGGCAGTTTGAGTGTCGGCAGATCATTGAAGGTACTGAGGCAGATGTTGTTCAGCCCGAGGCGGCCATGAAGGATGATCGGAAGGTCACGGTCATTCAACCATGCAGGGACGGGGACATTGAGCTTTGTTATGACCTGGGTGAGCAAAACTGCGGGTATTATGAGTTTGAGGTTGATGCCCCTGCGGGGACGGTGATCGACATGTTTGGCGTGGAGTATATCTGCGAGAAGCGGGGAATCCAGCACACATGGAGCAATAAGAATGGTTTGCGCTACGTTTGCAGGGAGGGAACGAATCAATACCTTTCCCTGAAGCGCCGTTCCGGGCGGTATCTATACATCACAATTCGTGAGCAGACAGGACCGGTGAAACTCAAACACCTTCGCCTCGTGGAATCGACTTATCCGGTGAACCGTGTTGGCTCCTTTGAATCCAGTGACGGGCAACTGGATCAGATCTGGGAAATTTCCGAGCGAACCCTGAAGCTTTGCATGGAGGATGTCTTTACCGACTGCCCGTTGTATGAACAGACGATGTGGGTGGGGGATGCGCGGAATGAAGGGTTGCTTGCGATGGTTGCCTACGAGGATGTCAGCGACATCCTCCGCCGCTGCATCCGCCTGGCGGCCCAAAGCCTGGAAACATACCCCTTTATTCCCTCCCACGCCCCGACTTCCTCGACCGACGCCTACCTCCCAGCATGGTGTTTCCTGTGGGGAATCTCAATATGGGATTATTACTTTTATACAGGAGATCGGGAGTTTCTCCGCGAGATCTGGCCGGATGTACTGAAGAACCTCCGCGGTGTTGAGCAGTGGAAGGATGTGCATGGCTTGTTCACCGGGCCGTTCTGGAACATGTTCGACTGGATCGGCGTCGACAGTGGTCATGATACGGTCACCCACAATTCCATGCTTCTTAAGGGGAGTCTGGATGCACTGGCCAAATGCGCCGTCGAAATCGGTGACGAGGAAGCAGCCGAGTGGATTCGTGGATGGTCGGCGGACCTCATTTCGGCCCTTGACAAGCTTTGGAGCAGCGAGCTGCAGTCCTATGTCGACAGCATTCATAGTGATGGCAAGTTCAGCAGAAGTATGTGTATACACACAAATTTTCTGTCCCTTCTGTATGACATCGTTCCGGAAGGAAGGCGGGAGGCAGCTCTTCAAAATGTCCTCAATCCCCCCGCGGGAATGCTGACGCTCGGCTCCCCCTTCGCCATGCTTTATCTTTACGAGGCACTGGACAAGCTTGGCCAGCATGACCGGATCATCGAATCCATTCAGACAAGTTACCAGTCCATGCTCGATGTTGGCGCGACGACGGTTTGGGAGCAGTTTGCCAATGGAAATGCCTTTAATCCGGACGGTTTTCCGACCCGGAGCCATTGCCACGCATGGTCGTCTTCGCCCATCCTTTACCTGAACCTCCTGATTCTGGGGATTCGGCAGGTTGAACCAGGGGGAAGTGCATATACAATCAGCCCGAGGGTCAACCATACGGAATTTGCCCGAGGCACGAGTGCCTCCTTCCGCGGCCCCATCGCGGTATCGTGGCAAAAGAATGGGGACTTTGTGGACATTGACGTTCAGGCGCCTGATGGAGTGTCCTGCAGTTTTGTTGAAAATGAAACCCTGACAAATTTCGGAGTGCGATGGAACAACGAGATCATCAAGCAACCACGCACCAGTGAGGTTTCCTCAGAATCTCCGTGAATCCGCCAGGTATAAATACTTCCCGGAAAGGGGATCAGATCATTGAAGAATTGGAAAACACAGGCAACCGGCGATCAGGCCGTGATTACGGGTGGGATCGTCTCCCTGCATCCGGTTTTTGCTGATCAATCGAATGGGACCGTCGCTGCATCCCAGGCATGGTCGGAGGCCGGCGGGAAGTTCAGCACAAAAACAACGAGCGGCCTTTCGATTATCGTGGCGAGCGGGGAACTTTCTGATGGTCGCCTCCGTCTTTCCGTGATTGTCACAAACAGTGGGGATGAGCCCATTCCCCTTCACGAGATGGCTTTGTTCCGCTTGGTGATTCCCGGGAGCCTGGACCGGGTGCTACTGAATGGTCGGGAAATGAACTCCCGTTCGGACCTCTGTATAGCCGGAAAGGTGGCCCTTCAATCCTCGTGTGTCGCAGGATATACAAATTCCACAGGCACAAGAGCGGTGGTTGTTGGCTGGGAAGATCCATCTGGAAATTTCACATGGGTCAACACCGAGCCAGCAAAAGATGGAAGCTTCGTGGCCCATGCAATGTGTGATCGCGAGGGAATACTCCTCAAGCCAGGGGAGGCCCTTGAATTTCCACCGATTCTCGTGCATGAGGGGGAAGACCTTTGGGAGCTGATGCGCACGTATGCCCTTACGAGCGCCAGGGCCTGCGGCGCGAAACCATCCTCCGACATCATGACCGGATGGTGCAGTTGGTACAGCTATTACGGTACGGAGTCCGTTGGGGATATTTTGGCAAACGTGAAGGCGCTCCGCGATAAAGGATTTGGTGGCGATGTAAAGACCATTCAAATAGACGATGGATGGAATCTGGAAAAGCCGGGCGCACCCCGGGTTTGGGGGGATTGGGAGGCAGGTGCCAAGTTCCCCCAGGGGATGAAATGGATTGCAGACCAGATCAGGAGTGAGGGATTCCTTCCCGGTCTGTGGCTTGCACCGTTTTCTGTGGATCCCGCGAGCAACTTCTTCAAGGACCACCCTGATTTACTCGTCAAGGGTGACGACGGCAACCCAAGGGACTTTTGGGGTGTTTATGCCTTGGATCTGACAAATCCCCGGGCACTTGATTTTGTCAGAAGCACCTTTGAGCGCGTTTTCAACGAATGGGGATTCGCGTATATCAAGATTGATTTTCTTCTTCATGCCATCCAACCGGGTAGGCGATATGATCAATCTGTAACCACGGCCCAGGCCCTCCGCAATGGTCTGAAAGCCATACGCGAGGTTGCCGGGGATCGGTTCATCCTTGGATGTGGATGCCCCATGGGACCAGCGCTTGGAATTGTCGATGCCATGCGCATCGGCCCTGATGTATCCCACCGTTGGTATATTCCCATGAATCTGGGAGAATGGCCCGTTGGAAACTGCAGTGTCTATTCAGGAGCTGTCCATACGGTATGGCGCCACTGGATGCATGGCACATGGTGGCAAAACGACCCTGATTGTATTCTCGTCCATGATCAGTCGACCGAAGGTGAGAAACACGAATTCCAGAAGATAGACAATGGTGCCTTTGCCACGGAGCCGTCGTATGGTCTGACCAATGAAGAGGCAGGCTTTTGGGTCCGGCTAATTTGGATGAGTGGGTCGATGGGCATGGTGGGTGAGAACCCGGATTACCTGAATGAGAGCCGTCTGGCCCTTCTCAGGAAAGCCTTTCCCATCCACGGAAAAAGCGTCCGTTGGATGGGTGGTTTCGAGGATCCCCGTGTGGCCAGGTTGGTCATGGTTGAAGATGGCAAGCCCACAATGATTGGTCTGTTTAACCTGACCGATTCAACCCAAAGCCCCACCGTGAACTCTCTCGATGGTATGGAAATGTCGGCAAGATTGGTTGAATGGTTAACGGGTGAGGAGGTAATGATGACCCCCTCCGCTCCTCAATTTCCTGATCTTCCTCCCCGTTCGGGGAGAATCTGGAAGATCAATTAATCCGTGCAAATGCGTTGAGGCACGAGAACCTGCACCCTACCTGACCAGCCAAAGGTCAGGAAGGGTGGGGGAATTGAAAATCGTGGAGGAACCCAGGGACGTCTCTTCGCCCTCCCGATTTCTCGCCTTTGCCCGTGCCTCAATGGGATAGACAAGATCGACAAAGCTGATTTCCACCTCGCTGGGATCGGTAAACCAGTATTCCGAACCGGCAATGGTGCCATCGTCCTGCAGCCACCCCACTGTTTCCCCACCGGATATACGCAGGGCGAATTCCGTATCCGTGGGATTGTTCCCCATGGGGATTGATAGGAGAATATCGGTGTCGGTGATTTCTGTTACCAGGGGTTGGCCGGGAATTTCCGCCATGGTGAGACCCGTCACGGCTTCGGTGGTGCCGCTTTCGCCGATGGTGTTGGAAGCCGAGACCTGCATGGTGTACAAGGTGTTCGGCGTGAGCCCGTCGGTTTCGATCTCTGTAATATTTTCCCCTGTGCTGCCGGTCGGCGCAATTGCGGGCTCAAGGCCCTCGGCCAGGTAGAGCAGAAACTCGTCCTCCTGCTGGGAATGATCATGCCACTGCCAGGTGATTGAGTCGCTTTCCCGTGCGGCGATGGTGAGATCCCGGGGAGGCATTGGAAGGGTGAGGGGACGCTGCCAGTAGTCAGGCGCCTCGGGTGGAGTGGTCGCCTCTGGTGCCTCCTCAAGATAGTATTCCAGATACATGAAGGGGCGCTGGTTGCCAGTGGCTGCACCGGTTCCAATTTCAATATAGTCGGGTTGATTGTTGAAATTGGTTCCACGTTCCTCCATGCGGAGGCGGAACTGGGTTGTCCCCTCCCTGTTCAAGATGCCGATGGCCTCCTCCGTCAGAAGGTCCATGACCGTGAGGCCGTTCTTGTAGGGCACAATGTATCTGGTCACATTTTCCAGATCGGGTGTCGCCTGCCAATCACTGGATTCGAGTGAAATTGAGGTGCCAAAATGGGGGACGGCCATGTCCATCGTACCGTAATCACCATCCACGAGGCTTCCCCCAAAGGTCCAGGGATCCGTCCCCACTATTCGAACGCGTGTATATCCGACCTGGGCTTTGGTGACCACAGCATTGTCAGGAATCAGAGAGGTATCAAAGGTGAAAAATCCGCGATACCGGCGATTCATTTGGTCGTCACCGAAATTGAAGGTGCTGGCACCAGCCGCCACGGCCCCTCCAGTTTCCGAGCCCTGAGAGCTTTCGAGGACGCTGCCATCATTGTCACCAAGGGAGTATATCATCATCGATTCCGGCTGCGTGGTGTTGATGACTGGCCTTTCCTGTTCAGGATCGAGGGATCCGGTAAACCTGATATGTTCAATCCCCACCTGATCACCGGCGGAAATGCCACTCCACTCAAGCCTGAAGTGGGGTATGATCGTCTTCCATCCGGGCACCTCGCGCATGTCTATCCAATAGTCCCGGACTTTCCCGTCCGCTGCCACGGCCCTAGTGAGTCGTCGATCGGTATCCCATTCTGGCATGGGTTCTGTCACAAAGGATACCGTCAGTTCATCGCCACTGGTCTGGCGGGTGCGAATCCATAGGTACGGCTGGAGATGGCTGTTGATCCATGTTCCGGGTGATTCGATGGAGATGATACCTTCGGCGCTTGCCTGTAGCGCCATCGGTGCGGTGTCCTGAGTGATGACGGTGTTCGCCCCCGGAATCCATGAGGAGGATTCCTCCATGTCCATCATGTCCCACCATGTGATGAGCTGCGTGGGATCGAAATCTTCCAGCCTGTTATTGATGCGCTGGAAGCCAAGGGAGAGGGGGGAGTAATACTCCACGCGGGAATCACGTCGATAAAAGCCATTGTTGGCAATGCGGCCGGTGTTTTGGTTCGTGCCGCTGGAAATCTCCACATGAATCTCATTGTTCCAGGGATTCCAGGCGTTGTTGTAAAAGACGTTATCTTCGATGTTCAGATTATGGCTCGTACCCATGGTTGCGAGAATCAGCAGGGCGGAGCCTGAGGCACCATGAACGGTATTGTTGGTGAAGGAGCAGTTCAGGCAATCTCCTTCAAAGTCAAAACCCACACCATCCGCACTGACAAGGCGGTCGATAAAGCCAAACTCATTGTTGTCTATAACCACGTTTTCCGAGTTCTGGACCATCCCGAGGGTGGATCCGGCCCAGTTGTTGACACCTCCGCGAATGGAGATGACACGTTCCACGAGCATGTCTCCAACACCAATAACGGAAATGGCGCCATTATAGCAGTCCACCGCCCTCGAGTCCACCACATGGACATTCGTTACCCGTCGCCTGTTCGGTGCGGGGAAGTAAAACGCCGTGGAGAAGAGATGGGCGGTGCGATAGGCTTCGCAATTGCGGATTGTCAAACCATCCAACACGGTGGCGTCCTCCATGTTGGTGTTCCAGACATGACCACCGAGCCAGATTGCATTGGAAAAGGCCAGTTCATATCCGTGCATTTCCGGGATGAGTGTGGTGTCTGTTATATCCTCAAAGCGGGAGTTCTCGATCAGGACATTTTCGTTGTTGTAGGAATTATGATATCGAAGGAACAGCCCAAGCTTCGAATGACCCACGTCCATATTGCGAATCACCCAGTTGCTGGGGCGCTGGATCACGATACACCGGTCGAATTCAAGATCCTGGCGCCTGATCCGCGGACGGTCGAGGTGGTCCGGTCCATAAGCAGTCAATTCGATGGCTGCATCCGGTGCTCCCCATCCACGCAGGTTGAGTTCATCCTCCCATTGATCACCCCGCTTGAGAAGGACGCGGTCCCCCGGGCCGAGAACCCTCGCATTGATGTTACGGAATGATTGCCAGGGAGAATCGGGGGAAAGGCCATCATTGTCATCACTCCCCACGGAGGAACTGATATACCAGGTCTGGTTGGTCGCCGGTGGATACTCGCCCGCCTCGTAGGTCACGAGCCGTGCATTATCTGCTGCAAATCTATTCCCTGTGACCCGGGCCAGGATTCGATTGCCGTGAAGGTTTGGATAATCGTCTGCGTCGAGGATGACCTGGACCGTCGTCCATGTCTGGGGGTGGAGGTCAAAGTCCTTCAACCATTCGTACCATTCCACGTTATAGACGGAATAAGCAGTCCGTAGGAATGCATTAAACGGTTCTCCACCGGGATTGTCGATTTCCTGATAGATATCGAAGGCCACCTCAATACTGTTGTCGGGACGATCCTCAAGTGCGAACATATCAATGGTGAAAATGTATCTCTTACCCGCTTCGACGACACCAAATTCCTGGGAAATTGTGGAGCTGGCCCCATTGGCGAAAATATATTGATCCCCCTCGGGTGGGGGGCTGGGATCCGCCCACGGAATGCGCCAGGTTATCCCCACCGCACCGGATTGATTCCACCCCGGCACCGTGGGGGAGAATGAATTCTCCATGGTAAGTGCAGGTTCCTCAAACCCTGGATTATCCAGGGGAATTGCCGTTTGTGTATATCCAACAAAGGGTAACAGCACCAGGGAAAGTGCGCTGAAAAGTGCTTTTCGGGTGTGGAACATCATCTCCTCCTTGGGTGGTTGAAAATGCAACCAACGACTGACTTCACCTGAACTCCTCCCGGTGCAGTTCGGTGTTGGGCGCCTGAATGGCTCGGCTTCGTTCCGGTTTTAGTATTCCGCCTGTATGGCAAAGCGGATGCTTCCCATTCCCTCCGTATCGTCGGGGATTCCAAGCCATGCTTCGAAGGTTTCAAAGCGACGGTCCAGGGCAAAGATAAAGTCGGCAAATGCGTGGGTTCGCACGGCTGATTCCATGGCCCGTCCGCCGATCGTGATGTCGTCGGCATCGATACTGTGATCGCGGGAGTCGCTTTCTGAGTAGCGAATCACCTCCAGATTCTTCAGGGGGACGGCATCACCGTTGGGAGTTATGAAGCGAGCCTCTCCGATGGCAGCTGAATCGAAGTCCAGGCCGTCGTCGGCATCATCGATGAGAATGCGAATGGTCCGGGCACCGGTGACATCGAGGGACACCCGGAGGGGATCGTCATTGGTATTGCGTATATCGCTACGGAACAGGACCCGTGAGGGAGTAAACGAACCTGTAACGGGTTTACTGATGGGCGTTGCGCCGTCAAAGGCACGCGCCCGCAGGGTGACCGACTCCGTGGGCCGAATTGGCTCCGTGTATACCGGAGAATCCGCAGTGATCTCACTTCCATCCAGTGTATATCGCACAGTCGCGTCGGGCGATGCGCTGATGGAGATGGTTTGGTCCGGAGCAAGACGCCCACCTTGGGGAAAAAGGAGTGGGGTATGCTCGTCTATTTCTGGAAGAAGTGCATAAAGCTGGACGGAATCAGCAGCGGGCAGGGAAAAGGACGCACCTGGCGAAATGCGGGTCAACTCCTCGACAAGCCCACCACCTTCATCAATACGAACCAGTGCGTAGGGAACGCTGGTGTCCAAGTCGACCACTTCTGCGGGATTTATGTTCCAGTGACCCCGTGTCAGAAGGTGCCAGCGCCCATCGGTGACTTCAAACAGGTCAATAAGTCCGCTTCCTTCGAAGGGGCCAAAGGAAGTTTCCTGTTCTTTTTCAAGTGAGATATACCTATCGGCCATGACAACCGTTTCGCGGATGCCATCACGTTCAATTCTCCACTGGGAGATTCCGTTACCTGCTGCGTGGAACCCATACGGTGCCAGGGTCCATGATTCTCCATCAATTTCAACGGTGCGGGGAGAATCGTCGAGATTCACATGGGCAGTCGCGCCGGAGGAAAATGTGGTTCGCTGGACGAGGCGGTCCTCAGAAAGATATGCATGATCCAACAACTCATCAAATCCGACGACTTCGTGCCATCGCCCGGTTACGCGATATGTCTCCACAAATCGGTCGCGATTGCGGTCCCATCCGTACCCAAGGTGGTTCGCCCACATCATGGGGGGCGTACCGTGAAGGATGTTCAGGGCATCCTTGAGATCGCTGTATTCGGGAAGGACATTGTATAGATACCCATTTGAATCCCCCCAATACCATGTACTCACAACAACATCATGAAAGACGAGATCCCAGAGGGGCACGCGCCATTCCATGTTCATGCCAATCTCGAGGTAGTTTTCCGACATTTCATCGGTGGAAAGGAAGGGGAGCAACTGGCCGGGCCGTTCGCTTTCCCACCAGAAGGAGGAACTCATGTTCCCCTCACTGTAATCAATGAGGGGCATCGTCCAGCCCTTGGCATGCTCGGCGCCAAGGACAAGGCGGAGTTCATCCGTGAAGTAGCGAAAGAGGTCGCGGCGATAATCGAGGTCCTGACGTGCACCGAACCTGCGGTCCGGCGCCCAGTCCTCGAAGGGCTGGATCGCCGCGGAGACATCAATAAAGCGTGCTGTGAAGGGGTGATTTTCCAGGATCGGTGGCACATAAAGTTCGGCACGGCTTCTTGCAAAGTAATGGCTCCGTGTGTAATATTGGATTCCATGGTGGGTTTGCCATCCACGCATGGGCGATCCATCACGTAGCCTCAGTGCGGTTTCCTCGATGTTGTCGGTTTGGGGACCGGGTTCCCCCTCCTGGATGTCTGTATAGCTGTCATATTCACTAGTCAGGTAGCCAAGCTCCTTCATGACGGTCATCTGGTCTGTGGATGAACGCCCTTTGATGACCCCCCGGCGTATACCATGCGTACGCAACTGGTGTACAAAATCCTCGGTCGAACGTCCCCAGATATACGGCGCACCAAGCAACCACTCCACCCATGGGCGTTCGGCGGCGCGTTCAGCAAGAGGGAGAATCTTTCCCTTTTCCTTGGCCATTTCACGGTAAAGCTTTGCCATGGAGACATGGCCTCCACCCTCGGTGAAGATAAAGCTCGCACGCCGTGGGTACTCAAAGGTCGCCATGCTTGGGAACCAGGCCACCCGGGGCCAGACATGACCCTGATCGCTGCTGTTGATGAAGGCACCGCTATTTTCGGGCGTATCGAAATGGATCATGAGGCCGTCGCCATCAGTGCGATCCAACACGCCGATCCACGGAAGATCGAGGGCACCAACATTACCGTAGGTCTGCAAAATTTGATTCTCGTAATGGGTGACATGTTGGGGAAGGAGGATCCCGGGGGAACGGTCTGCAAAGAGGAGCGCCCCATCTGCAAGTTCGGTTTCCATCCGTGGCGGAAAGTGAAAGAAGTCCAGTTCCTCATCAGGAGAACGACATACAACGTCAAACGTCACCGTCGCTGCCTCCGAGATGGTGATGGTGCAATCGAAGAGGATATCCCGGCGGGGATGCTGCAGGACAACAATGAGGGACGAATCATCGACCTCCCTGAGCTCAACGAAATAGGCGTCGCGGTAGGAATCTCCTGTATGCCCACCAACCCAGCGACGGCCGGTCCGTGAATCAGTTATGGCCATGGACCAATCATCCCGTTGGCCATGGGCAGAAAGCTCAAGAGAAAGTGGCCCTTTCCCAATTTCGAAGTGACCCGATGGGTGGCCTTCCGGCGCCTGACTTGCATCAGGCAGCTGCGAGCCGCTCCCATTGCATGCGGATGTAAAGAGAAGCCCCGAAGCGAGGATCATGGGAAGGAAATGAGTCGGGTTCATATTCACAGTGGTATCAATCCTTTGACGTTTTTGTCCGCTTCATCATCTGTTCTATTGACCAGGTCATCTGGAAGACCTGTGATCAGGAAATATCTATCTCGATACTCCACTGATGGATCGCACCCGGAGCGACAACACCGGTTTTTTTGTTGTTGGAAAGTTCCTCTGCAAGGCTGTCTCCCGCGCCAATCATGGGCTCAAAGCCGAGGTTAAAGTATGGATCGGGACCGGTTCCGGCCCATCCACGACAGTTCAGCCAAAGGGCAATGGAATCGATCTTGTCGGTGGAAAATCGGAATCGAAACATTTCCCCCCCGACGGTACGCAACGTGGCCCAACCTTCTGATAAATTCTCAACAAAGGCTTTCAGGCAATAACCTTCAAACTCGGAAGCTCCGGGATCTGGAATTACGCTCACCCCGGGAAGGTCCTTCATCGGATAGACGCCTTTTTCGCCACCGGGCCATGGGCCGATGACAATTTCGACACGGGCCTGGGCGGAATCTGGAAATTCGAGGCGCATTCCCGCCTCCAGTGGAACCAGGGCATGTCCCGCCCAAAGAAATGGCAATGGACACGCCCCCCGGTTTTCCAATTCATAATCCATGCGAAGATGACCGGAATCACCCTCCAGTTGAATCACACGCCGAAAGCGGCAATTGAGCCTTTCAATATCCACATGGAGGTCTATAACACCGCCGCCCTCCGATTCGCTTTCATACCTGTTGACCACCCATGGAAGGGGCCACAATTCACCATGGTCAAGTATGGCGACCTTTGATCCATCCTCCCGGTGAATCTCACACCCTGCGATGGTCGGAAAGCATTCATCGTGGCCGCCGCTGTCGTGGTATCCATCAGGGTTGGCGGGAGGACGGAGGGGAAGGGTTGGGTGTTTCCAGAGCCACTCACGACCGGTCCTGTTATTCTTGAGGCTGATGATTTTACCCCCGTATTCGGGAAGGATTGTCATCGCAATATGGCGATTCTCCAGCCTGCACGAGGTGATTTCTTCCGTTTCCATGTTGAGAATTCCGAATGGTCTCCTGCGGGTGTGTTTAGCCTGGATAATGGGTGGTGGGTCATTCCGCTTGCCACGGGGAATGCTTGTTGGCTTAAATAATTAAGTCAAGGGAAACAGGCCACAAAAAAGGAATTTACTCCAGATGACATCAACAGCCCGCCATCTCAGGGAATTTCTCCAAGCCGCCACATACCGTCGGGAATCTGTTGACAGGTTTCTTGATTCAAATGCCGGAAATTGGGCCTGCTTTGACCCCGAACTGGGATATACGCTCCGGGATTCGTTTCTCCCAGATGGCCTCGATGGTTGCCGTACCCTCCAGCGCTACCATCCGTGCGGTTCCAGACGAATGATTCAGTTCGCCGACAAACCTTGCCGCATCAATACCTACGGAAACAGTTTCACCCAGGGCGCCCAGGTCAGTGATGGGGAGACATGGCAGGAGGTTCTGGCGGCCCACCTTTGTGAGCCCATTCGTAATTTTGGAATCGGAGGGCATGGTGTCTATCAGGCAGTTCGGCGGTTGCGCAGGCATGAGGCCACCGGTGAGCAGGCTGATCACCTGATCCTGACCATTTGGGGGGATGATCATATCCGCAGTATTAATTCATGGCGGTGGCTGACATACTTCCGGGACTGGAATACTCCGGCATTCGATCACCTCTTCCACAGCAACCCCTGGGATTATGCACGACTGGATGAGAATACAGGCGAGCTTGTCGAGATTCCCAATGCCTTTAACAAGCCTGAGGATCTTTACAAGCTCACCGATCCGGAATATGTCCACGAACATTTTCACGCGGATCCCATTGTCAATATCCTCGCAGGCCTGGAACGCCCTGATCTTATGGATCTGGAACTCATTGAGCGAATGGCCCAACTGGCAGACTGGCCAGAACTCAACTTCGCCAGCAACGAAGCACGCTTTCGCACCGCGTGGCGGGCATACAATGCTTACGGTGTGGCCGTTACGATCAAGTTGCTCACCAATCTGCACAAGGATCTCGCCAGCATGGGCAAGAAACTCCTCGTTGTTCTGGCGTATCCGGACACGACAATCGTTGAGGTCTGTTCAGGGGTTCCACGCGAGGAGACCAGATATCCTGACTGGCATCCCTTCCAACTCCGTCACGCACTCCGGGATTTGTCGATACCCTTTGTGGACATGCTCCACGCCCATTTGATTGATTTTCATACGACCTGCATGACGCCGGAGAAATATGCGAATCGGTATTACATCGGTCATTACAACCCCACCGGTAATCACTTTCTGGCCCATTCCATTCGCTCGCAGGTGGTCAAATGGCTGGATCCCAAGCCACCAGCATACCGGGAGAATGGTGGAGATGATTTAATCCGGTATGATGGTTATCTGCCTGGTTCGTAGCCCGTCTTTCTTTCGGTTTTTCCATCGCCATCGAAGATGCGCAGCGATTCAATAAGTACCTCGCCTCCGACCTCGGCTTCGAAAGCGGGGATAAGAGCCATGGTCACGATGTGGCTTTCCCAACCGGGGAGATCAGACAGGGGAATCCGATATTCCTGCACCGTGCTGTCGTTGGATGAGATGGGGATCGAGGCAGATGTATATCGGCCAATCTCTTCTTCAAAAGCCCTGCGTGGATTCATGAAGCGTTCGTCGGGAACATGCCAAAGCAGGCGCATCTCATTGGAGCGGGTCTTATTCTTCATTCGCAGGACCAGGATTTCACCACCACATTCAAGACATGACTCCACATTGAAATCCTGGAGGGGAATGCGAAGTACCGGAGACGACCCAGCGATGGTCACAAGGAGTCCCTCATCAAGTCGCTCGATCGAATGTATATCTCGCTCGGGTGCGAGGTAATCCAATGGCCGGGAAAAATCCAGATCGGTATGGATATTATTCTCTTCGATGACGAGGGCTTCCACCATGACCTGACCATGGCGCGTGGAACCAACAACGGGATGGACCTTGATGCGGTCAATACTGCCCTGCCATGTGTCTTCCAGCCCAATGGGAAATGAATACTGCCGAACGTACTCGTCATTGGGGACGATGGGGAGAAGAATCGAGCGCCCTGCGTTATACTCATCGTCAGCCGTGCCCCAATAGACGCGGGCCATATTTGCTCCACTCCTGTTCTTCATAAAGAGGTGAAGGTGATGTCTTTTTGAGGTAATCAGGCTTGTATCGACCTCCAGAGCAGGATCAAAATCGACAATGTTGAAAATCTGATCTGTTGGGTTGTCGGAGGAAACAAGGCCAGAAAGAATCTTCCAATCCCCCGGGAAGGGGAGGGTTTTGATGGCGTTCTCGATGGGGTTGTAGCGCGGTTCCCGTGGGGAATACCTGCGGACAAGGCCAATGGGATTGATTGCCATGTCGCCATTGGATGTCACGGCAACCTCACCCGTTCCCCAGTGCCCATCAAGGATAATGCGAAATCGTCCTGCTGGTTGGGGAACGATCGGCAAACGGACGGTGCCGGAATGGGGGATAAGAAATCGTTCCAGCTTCAGAATTGGTGCCGACCAACCGTTGCCGGGAACCTCCCGCTGGACCAATACATTCACCTGGAAGTCTTGCGATGAATTCGCAACCTCCAACTCGATCGCCTGAAGAGGTGCAATCGTGGTCAGGAATCCGGTCATATTGCCGCCAGCATGAAGGGGCACATGGGAGTCTGCCGTCAGTTCCTTCCGCTTCATGCTGAAGGGGGAAAGGGTAATACATGGATCTCCCCCCTCATCCAGATACCAGCCGACATTCCCCTCCAGGGCGCTCAATTCAATCTTCAGGCTGGATAGATCGGCCGTGGGTACAAAGGGAAGTTGAAGCGTGTCCTTGTCGGCGGGTATATGGAACTCCTTTTCCGAAAGGAGAATTTCCCGACCAGGATTGGATTCCACCTTATAGACACGCCCGACTACAGTCGCCCGTTTCCGATCTGGGGCATGGAGGAGAATGCTGACGACATGGGGTCGTGGGTGGTCGTCCGGAATCTCCATGATGTGGGAAAGGGATGGGTTGGCGAGGACACCGTGGGAAGGGGTTCCCTTCGGATCATGATCATCCATGGCCCAATCGCCTGGAGCAACGAATTGCAATTCGACATTTCGGAGGGAAAGCGGAGCCTGCCCCGTGGGTTCCTTGATAATCAGATCGGCATGGTCGTCCTCGCCGCTGTGTCGGGGAGAGTTATTCCATGTCGAATCGTAAAAGAAGGCGCGTCGAAACTCGTTCGTTCCATTGCGCTGGATCGTGCCCAGCGAGCGCCAACGGCGGGTTGATTGGTCAAGGACCTGAACATGAAACGGCCCCGCCGGATAGTCCAGGTAATCGATGCTCAATTCCGTGCCGTACATTCCTGAATACTGGAATCGATCGTCCACATCGAAAACAATACGATGATTTGTGGCGTTTGTCTGGAGGACTTTTTCCCCGTTCACGCGCGCTTTCAGCGGAGTCTGGCCGGGACCGTCGAACTGGCGAAGTCCAAACCAGATATTCTGGGTGGCCACGGGTGTTGTCCGGTGCTCATGAACCTGTGACATGTCCCCCAGCCATGCGTGGAAGGTCGTTGGCGCCGTTTTTCCTGAATGCTCCAGGAAAGTATGGAAATACTTCCGTATATGGCGTCCGTGTATATCATTAAAATAGAGGAACAGGTAGTCAGTATAATTGGCGGCGGACCTGTTTAGAAGGGAGGCTGCGTAGCCGTGGGCGTTGGCAAGGTTCCGGAAAATCTGGCCACCGGTTTCATGGGTCAGGGTGATGCCCTCATGGTGACGGTAATAGTGGTAAAGATAACTTGTGTTCGTGTTGGCATCCCAGGTGTCGTATCTCTCGCTCAGACCGTTTTGCTTCAGGCCAATTCCCCTCTCCACAGCGGCCTGGGCCGAGCGCCGGTAGATCCAGTCCACGTCATTGACCATCTTCAGGCCGTAGGCGAGGCATATCCGCAATGCAGCATCCGGCAGGAACCCCCTGTATAGATCCATGGAGTCAATGACCTGGTCCATATACTTTTCCTGTGTAAATCCCCGGGAAAGCCACTGGTCATCCAGTGCTCCGTAGACATCCTCGTCCAGCATGACCTCCTCCCAACGGCCAAAGCCACCCACACTGACGATTCCAAGGGCAGGGTGATTACGGTATCGGTCGGCGAAGGCCACAACAGCTCGACGCCAAAGTGTGTTGAAGTCCTCGGAAAAATAGTCGGGAAAGACCGTCACCTGATCGGTCCAGCGCCGCCAATCAGCCTTCCTGATCTGGAAGCCCGGTGGCCCCTTGTAGAGCACCAGCAGTTCCTGATCATCGTCGGGAAGAATCGAGGGGACATGGAAATGCACACCGGTGGTCAGTCCAACAGGTACCTCCACAATGCTGTCAAAATGAACCCGGGTGTGGTTGGTTCGGGATCGCAATACAGCACGAAATTCACCGCCGGGAGAATCCGCCATGAGTTCAAATCGGATCTGCAGGCCGTCACCCCTGCGGAGTGGGAAGTGATTGGGGCTGTTCGATAGAATCAGCCTGAATTCCTCTTCACTGTATGACTCCCCATTTCCGGCAGGAATCCAGTCCTTCGGCACATCCGACATCAGATCGGTTGAACGATATTCGGCGGTTGGCGTCGTCCGAATGATGTTCACGTTATCGACGGAGAATTCGGTGCCCGCCATGGCACTCAACTGGATGCGCTGGCCTGTTTCCCCATCCAGTTCCAACTCCACGGTGCCAACGTTCCAGCCCTCCCTGGTGGGGGAAACGCGGTGATGTTGCCTGATCTCCCCGTCCTCCCCAACAACCTCCACTGCCATTTCCGCGGCAGCGATGGGCAAGTAATCCCACTGAATGCTGTACATGGTTGATTGATCCAGGGGTGGCCCACCCTGAACCATAAAGGGCGCTTGCGCGTCCCCTGTATTACTAACGTGAAGCGCCGTCGTCCCTGTGAAAACGTGCTCGCCAACTGAGGTCAGGCTGGAAATTTCCCCAAGGTCATACCGTCGATTGTCGTCCTCAAAATTTTCAAAGATACCCCGCCCGATTCGCCGCACGTGATAATCCGTGAATACCCATTGTGGTGTATGGATGGGGCTGACATGGGCGGTGGCCAGTCGGATATCCAGTTTTTTTCCTGCTGTGTGCCAGGCTTCAAAGTCCCGGTCCATGCGACTCCAGTCAAATACACCATCTTCCGGCTCGAACTCATGCCAGAAGATGATCAACTCACCTCCGTAGACTTCCGGAAATTTCAGGCCCGTGAGGTCCTCCACCGGGGTATCCGCTGTATAGAACAGGGTGATGCCGTGGTCCTTCCGTACTTTCGACAGATCATTATTGGCAGGAAGGGTATATCCGGCAGACATGAGGAAGGCTCCAAGAAGTGGGACATGAAGGAAGGTTTTGAACATTGGATGACGTGATTCCTGGCCGTGGGGTGAAAATAATAAAAGGCGGGTAACGAGCTTTTCGAGCTGTCACCCGCCTTGTTACTCAGGGGTAGGATGGAGGGGCTTTTCTATTGGAAAAGGAGCCAATCATGTACGTTGGTCGCAGGTGCACCGACCACCACCGGCTCGGCATCGCCAATGACACTTGTGGGGGCGAATTCAATGTAATCAATATCCACGGAATCACCCGCTTCCGGTGCAAACATAAAGGAATCGGCAGCATTGAGGGCAATAATGGGGGTATTCCAAAGTGCTTCAGCACTCAAGTCCACATTCACGAGAATCGGGTTTCCGTAATCCGCATCATATCCTGGAACTGGAATGAATTGTGGCGTATATCCACTCCAGCCATTGTTGAAGAAGGCAAGGCCACCAGCCTGCATTGGCTGAAGGCCATCATCGGCGAATTGTGTCATGCGGACATTGTATCGATTGAATACTGACGGGTTGAGGTTTTGGAAGCCCGGGACAAGCTGGATATTAACATTGTCAAGGGCAGCAACAGCAGTCAGGGCGCCATTGGAAATTCCAGTAACGGAGGTATTTGTATCCGCGGCTTCCCAGCCCTGGGCATCCCCGTCAGCGGCAAAATCCCAACGGTATGTTTCACGGAGTCGAATGAAGTCGATTTCCATGGTATTGCCAGTTGCCGTCCCATTGAAGCCGATGCCAACGGCAGTCACGGCTCCGGACCAGGCGTCATTGGGATCAAGGGCACCGTCTGCATTGAAACGATCCGTCAGATCGATGAGGACAGTCTGAAACTCAGGACCGGGAACCGGCGTCCAACTGGGACCGAAGGGGCCGTCCTCATTCTCATTATTTGTCAATACAACGCCGGGTGCCGTGACGGATCCTGTATAGCGATACCGGACCTCAAGAACGCGGAGAACATTTGGATCCACCAGATTGGACTCGTTGACGGCAAAGGTCATGTTGCCGCCATCCACTTCGGTGATTGTCATGATGCCGCCGTCCACGGTGACGGTATCATCGGGACTGAACCACCCTTCGGCATCACCGTCGGTGTTAAAGTTCCAGACGCGGGCAGGGATGGCGGTCAGAACGTCATCATCAGCGACCGTTGCGGTGAACGTCCAGTTGCCGGAGCCATCGGCCTGCTCACTGCCGGCGGAAACACCGTTAATGAACAGTTCCACATGGCCATTGGCATTTGCACCGGATCCCGTAATGGAGACATCTGTTCCTGAGTTTGCGGGATCAATAACCAACTGGGCAAGGCCGACACTCGGGGCGAGGGCGACGGCAAGAACTGCGAGTAAATAGCGTGACTTCTTCATGGTAACTTCTCCTTTGGGTGGAGCGGTCCAACCCTTGTTATTGAGATCGTCGGACGGTGACCTCTCGGGAAGGCTTCCGGATCTCGCTGGGATCGCCGTGGTACTTCAATTTCTCGGGCGCCCGGAGGTCTTTTCTGACTTCCTTGTGATTTGATTAAAGATTTAAGTGGCCTGATGCAAGAGAAAATGGAGCGTGACTTCACTTAACTTAAAGGAAGAATTGCAGGGGAATGGCCCCAAACCCTCAAATCCATGGAATTGGGATTCCAGAAGGTGTTAAAGGATAAAGATGCTGTGATGATGAGGAGGAAAGGAAGGTTGTCCCGAAGGGGATCTGTCAAATCTGGCTTGAGCGGCGGCGTGTCCGCCGCGGTGTCGCGCCCACATATTCGCTCGGCTCCGTGGAGCGTCGAATCTTGAGGTTATTCCCCTCAACGAGGGCATGAAATGCTTCCTCGAAGTTTGAAAGTGCCAGCTTGAGGGCAATTTCGGCAGCTTTCGCACCAACCTCCTCGACGGGTTCCACGGCGGAGGAGAGGCCGACCAGGCGGCTTTGGGGAAGGTCACCCATCCCCATGACGGCGATTTCCTCGGGAACACGGTAGCCATATTCATCCTGCAGCACATCAAGACAGGTCATTGCCACGGCGTCGTTCATGGCAAGCATGGCATCGGGAAGTTCCGCATCGGAGTCAAAAAGTTTGCGAATGGAGGAGCCGAACTCGTATTCCCCGGTGGATTTGATGCGGAGGGGCTGGCGAGGTTCCAGACAAATCCATTCTTCACGAACCTCGATGCCGGCATCCTGAAGGGAGGCCTTGTATTCCTCGATGCGCATTTTCATCCATGGGGTAAAATGGTCTGCCCCGACAAAGGCGATGCGCCGCCGCCCGTTCTTGATCAGGTGATCCACGCAGGCGCGGGTGGCTTCCCTTGCATTCCACATGGCGAAACTCGACTCGGGAAGATCCTCCATCTCGTCCTGCAGGAAAATCAGGGGAATTCCAGTCTCGATCAGGTCCCTGTAAGTTTCAAGGTTCTCCCGCATGGGAACCGTGATGATCGCCTCCAGACGACGTTTCACCATCGATTGCAGTTCGCGGCGTTCCCTCTCGGGATCCCAGAAGTGGACAGACATGTAGGGGACATAATCGCGGGGATCAAAAACGGAGAGCACGCCCTTGAGTGCCCGGTGTGCCCATCCCTGTTCCAGATCGGAAAGGATCAGGCCGACGCTTTGTGTCCGTTGGCGGCGCAGGCTTCGGGCGAGGTCGTTGGGAACATATCCCCTCTTTTTGGCCAACTCGCGGACCCGCACCGTGGTGCGCTCCGAAATTCCGTTCTGCTTGGCCTTGCCGTTCATCACGTAGGAAACCGTGGCAACAGAGACCCCAAGTTCCTGGGCAATGGAAGTGATGGTAACATTGCTGCGCCGGTTTGGTTTTTGATTGGTGGCCAAGGGAGGATGCCTCGATTTTCTCGATTGATTTCCTTAAAACACGGCTGCAGCTTAATCTTTAAGTTGCTGGGAGTCAATCGTGATGACCGGTTTTAAGCTGGCTCATTCTTCCGGCTCCCCGGGGGAGGTTTCAATCGGCAAATCCTCCTCGCGAACAATACCGTCGTCCTTGATGTCCCGCTTCACACTTTGCAGGTCCTTAAGCATGGTAACCAGATC
>JAFIGB010000076.1 GCA_020831705.1 Candidatus Sumerlaeia bacterium
GGCAGGCTACCGCTTCCTCGAGTGGAGCGACGGGGTCCTGACCGCCACACGACAGGACATGAACGTCACGGCTGACATCACCGTGACGGCCTTCTTCTCGCAGGAGATTTCCACCTGGCAGCAACTCCACGAGATGCGCAACAATCTGTCTGGCGACTTTGTCTTGATGAACGACCTCGGCCCCTCCGACACGGGTTACGAGACCTACGCTGGCCCGGCGGCCAATGATGATCTTGGATGGGAACCCGTCGGGAATCCCGAGACACCCTTCACCGGCTCCCTTGACGGGGGTGGTTTCACCATCAGCGGGCTGACAATCGACAGGGGTTCGGCCTCGCATGTTGGATTTTTTGGGAGGCTCACCGGTAATGTCTCCAATCTGACCCTATCGAATGCGAGCGTTCTCGGAGACGGAAATGTTGGCATCCTCTGTGGCTCCGCGGATGGGGCGAGGCTTGATGCCATCCATGTGGAAGGAACGGTGGCGGGAGCAACTGTAGATTTGGGTGGCCTCACGGGTTCTATCCACTTTGGATCCATCAGTAATTCATCCGCAAATGTCCATATAAACGCCAGTACTTGCGTTGTAGTCGGAGGGCTTGCTGGATTCGCAAATTCAACCTCCGTAACATATAGTTCTTCTCAGGGCAGGATCACCAATGGCGAGAGCACGATTGGTGGGCTGGTGGGCGTCGCTCTGGGTTGGTCGGAGATTTCGGATAGCTTTTCGACAATTTTCGTGGATTCCATTTCGTCTGATGTTGTCGGTGGGCTGGTGGGGGACCTCAGTGGCCATTCATCGATCTCAAGGTCCTACTTCGCCGGAACCGTCGATGTCTTTCATTTCGTTGGAGGACTTGTTGGTCGGATGTTTAACGGCGATATCACGGATTCCTACTCAACAGGGAATGTCCAGGCAACCAGCCTTGCCGGTGGTCTGGTTGGGGTCCTTGTGGATGGGACGATTTCACGGAGTTATGCAACCGGCACGGTAACCACAGGCTTCGAGTTTATGGGTGGGCTGGTTGGCTTCATCAATTCCGGCACCATCACCGACAGCTACTACAACAATGACACCGCCGGCGACGGCGCGGGATCGCCCTACGGAACGGCCCTCAACACAAGCCAGATGACCGGCGACAACGCCGCCACCAACATGACAGGCTTTGATTTCACCGGTGTGTGGACAACGGTCGTCAACGGTGTGGATCTGCATGGCGAAACGCCCAACAACAATGGATATCCCATCCTGAGGAGTCTCGCCGTTCGGCCGCAATTGATTGCTGTGGAGGGGCTGATCACAACGGAGTACACACTCACCTACAACGCTGGCATCGGTGGCTCGATCACGGGCACAACGCCGCAAATCGTCATGTTCGGCAGCGACGGCACCCCGGTCGAGGCCGTGCCTGCGGAAGGCTACCGCTTCGTTGAGTGGAGCGACGGTTCTACCGACAACCCGCGCCAGGATACAGGCGTGACGGAGAACGTTGCCGTGACAGCAAGCTTTGAGAAGCTTGCGAGCTCAACATGGGCCATCCATTGACCTCCCCCTGCTTTGATTCAATAAATGAAGGAGATAGACCCTCCGAAACGATCCAAAACGCTCGAAAGTCTTATTTGTAGAAGGGCATTTGGTGTCCAAGGTGAGGGGAGTACTTCAACTCCCCGCCCCCCCCATTCCCCCTCAAATAATCTCCAGATCATCCGGTCCGGGGAGGGTGGGGAAGGGGGCGTGGGGTTCGGACTGGTACCAGTAGGCCACCGAGGCAAGGTCGTCGCGCAGGGAGTGGTAGCGGCGGTTGTCGCGGAGTTCCTTCCAGCCGAGGGCCTGAACCGTGACACGGAGGTCGCGGGCGAAGCGGATTGGGTCGGGAAGGTGCCAGCGATACATGCCGAAGCGGCGTCCGGCGACGGTTTGGCCGTCCCCGCCCACGTGCTGGTGAAAGCCGAGGTAGGGGCCTGTGTAGGTCTTGTAGGTTCCCGCTGGTTGCTCAAAATTCCAGGCGCCGCCGAAGTAGTCCTCGGTCCCCGTACCGCATATCGTGGGGAATTCATCGTCTCCATCGAGGTAGAACTTCACCTCGCCCTCGCCCCACCAGCCGCTGCTGTTGGCCTGCCAGGCGAGATAGGTTCCGACGTAATGACCGTGACCCTCCACGCCATCGAGGAGCGTGTGGACATCCTTGTGTGGGACCGGGTTGGTGCGTCGCCATTGGGCGTGGAGGTAGGCGGTCTCGTCGGGGATTTCCTCCTCCGACCAGGTCAGTTGGTAGTAAAAATGCCCCAGTTCCATGTCCGTCGTGTTTTCAATGGTGATGCGTGCGGACTTGCGGAAGGGCATGGGCCAGTAGGAGTTCAGTCCCCCATTTGGATTCACCGCGATGGGGATGCTGACAATATTGGCGTGTGTATTCCAACCCATGCAGAAGAAGTCGCCGAGGGGGCATTCGATGGAGGGCGTTTCCTCTCCATCCCAGTAGGCGCGAAGGATCAGTTTCCTCCAATTCCTGCAATGGGTGGTGATCCAGATGTGCTGGATAACGCCGGGACCCTGGATCTCCGCCATGGTGAAGAGCTGGTTGGGCTGGATAATGACTGCCGGGTCACACTTCCACCCCTGGCCCAGATCACGGGCGGCAGGCCAACTGATGCCTTCCGTGGTGGCGCGGGCGCCTCCTCCTTTTTCGCCGCGGGGGTTTTCGGCGGTGATGGAACGGGTGCGGGCGTTTGAGAGAAGGGTAATCGAGCCAAGCCCATGGCCCGGAAAGGATGGGAGCATGTTGGTGAAAGTCCTAATGGTCGTGGTGGCGACGATTCTTCCTGCGCCAGCCTGTTATCTGTCAAATTCCACCGGATCGGGCGTGGGTTCCGTCGCCCAGAGGGGGATGGGAATCCAAAGCACCTGAGCGTAGGCCCGGCCATTTTTCTGGCCGGCGGCAAGGAGGCCCCAGATGAGGGCAGTGCCGGAGGACTTTGTATAGTTGTACTGATCGGGTTCCCAGCTAAGGGGGCCCATGGTGTCGGGAAGAGGGAGGGCGCGAGCCGTGGGCTTGATCACTTCCCCCCAATAGATGAGGCTCAGGATTGCCGAGGTGCTGCGCATGCGTGCGTAGGCCTCCCCGGTTTCCCGATCGTAAATATGGTAGTCGCTTTTGCCGAAGATAAGGGAGGGAATTCCGGTTCCCCGCGCGAGGAGAACATTGTCCCGATATTGAATGGTGCGGGCTGGTTCGTCATCAGTTTCCGGGACTTCAACGGTGAGGCCTCTGCGATACTCAATGCGATCCTCGACCCACGCCCATCCCCAATCATTACGGGATATATGGTATCGGGAGTTGCCGCGCACTTCCCCCTGGGAGTCCTCCTGCAACGCGGTGGAGACGGCCTCCTCGAGGGTATCCTTCTCAAGGGGGAGGAATTTTCCCTCCACCTGCTGGTAGGAATACAGGGCGGGACTTTCCTTGAGGGCATACGTGCATCCCGTGGCGAGGGTCCCGGCAAGAATGAGGGCCAAAGATCCGGCAAGTCGGAGGGCATTCATCGTGTGGCTCCGTCCTTTCGTTGCTTTCTACCAGCGAAGCATGGGGAAACGACCCTGAATTCGGCAACCGGAAAAACTGGTGGCCCTGCAATCAGAGCAGGGAACCACCCTTCATTTCGACGGGATTGAGTTCGGCCACGGCATCAATCATGACGCGGGCACCGTAGGGAAGGGCGGCAACCTGAAGGACGGTGCGCGCGGGAGGCGTGAAGAAGAAAAACTCCCTGCTGACTTCGTCGAGCGCCTTGTAATCCCGCAAATCAATGAGATACACGCGGGTGGACAGAAAATTGGAAAGCTGCCCGGCGCATGCCTGCATGATGGATGTGAAGTGTTGAAAGACGACGCGACTTTGCTCCTTCACGTCGGGACTGACCAGCTTGCCGGTTTCCGCATCGAGGGGAAGCTGGCCGCTGATGTGAAGTGAATTTCCGTATTTGATCACCTGGGAAAAGTGCCCAAAGGGTGAAGGGGCACCTTCCACAAAGATGGAGACTTTTTCGGGCATGGTTGGTGTTCCCTCCGTAGGGTGAGCCTGGATCAAGACAACACGACTCCCCTGGGGCGGACAAATGAAATCGCCACGAGCCCATGCAGGAGTGAAACGAAATGGCTTGTTTCGAAACGAGTGAAGGAAGCATGATGACCCCCAAGAGAGGTCATGAAAAATGCGCTTCTATTCCTTCCAGATTGTTATCGAAAAAGAACCCGAAGACCCCGGCTATTTTGCCTACAGCCCCACATTACCGGGATGCTTTGGAAATGGTGCCACGATTGAAGAGGCCAAACGAAGCATTCGCGAGGCCATTGAGATGCATCTGGCAAGCCTCATCGAACATGGAGATCCCATTCCCCAAATTCCTGGACTCGTCCATGTGGAGGAGTTGAGCATCGGTCTGCCAGCATGAGCCCGCGAATGCCTCAGGTCACGGCGCGGGAACTCGTTGCATTCCTGAAAAAGCAGGGATTCACAGAAGATCGCCAAACCGGCAGCCACCAGACCCTTCGCCATGTCGAGCGGGGTGTGAGTGTTACCGTCCCCATCCACTCCAATTGCGACATCGGTCGGGGGCTGGCCGCCAGAATTCTTCGGGACTCTGGTTTTTCCGTCGAAGATTACCTGAGGTTAAGGTAGCATCACTTTAACCTGGGTATGCTATTTAGTGTGATGTCCCAATGGTATGGAGCGTCCAATAAATTTGAAGCACTCCCCCACCTGCTTATAGCCGAAGCTTACTTCTTGATTTCCTTGTGCTCGACCACCTTGTCAATCAGGTGGTACTCCATTGCTTCCTGCGAGGACATGAAGTGATCGCGGTCGCTGTCCTTCTCAATTTGTTCGATCGGCTTGCCGGTGTGGTTGGCGAGAATCTGGTTGAGCATCTTCTTAATGCGAAGCATTTCCTTCGCCTGAATTTCAATGTCGGAGGCCTGGCCCTGCATGCCGCCGAGGGGCTGGTGGATCATGATGCGGCTGTTGGGCAGGGCAAAGCGCTTGCCCTCGGCACCGGCGGCCAGAAGAACCGCGCCCATGCTTGCGGCCTGACCAATGCAGGTCGTGGCGACGTCGGGCTTGACGAATTGCATGGTGTCGTAGATGGCGAGGCCTGCCGTGACGCTGCCACCGGGGGAGTTGATGTAAAGATTAATGTCCTTCTCGGGATCCTGAACTTCCAGGAAGAGAAGCTGGGCGGTAACCAGCGTGGCGACGGTATCGTTAATGGGGGTGCCGATAAAGATGATACGGTCGACAAGGAGGCGGCTGAAGATGTCGAGGCCACGCTCGCCACGTTCAGTCTGCTCGATGACCATCGGAACGTCCATCATGGTTGGTTGGATCATTTTCTGGTGCTCTCCTGAATGGTTACCGACTGATTATTTCTTGTCGTCGGAGGATGGTTGCGTGGGCTGGGTGACACCGGGGGTGCGGGTGATGACTTTGTCGATGATGCCGAATTTTTTGGCTTCCTCAGGGGACATGAAGTTGTCGCGCTCACAGGCGGTGAGAACCTCGTCCATTGTCCGGCCCGTGTGCTTGCAGATGGCCCCGTAGAGCTGGTCGCGAACGCGGACCATCTCCCGCCACTGGATTTCCAGGTCGGACACCTGACCGCGGGCTCCGCCGAGGGGCTGGTGAATCATGATGCGGGCGTGGGGAAGGGCACCCCGCTTTTCCGCCGACCCGGCAAGAAGGAGAACGGCTCCCATGCTGGCGGCCTGGCCAATGCAGACGGTGGCGACATCGTTGCGAATCAATTGCATTGTGTCATAAATCGCCATGCCGGAGGTGATGACCCCACCGGGCGAGTTGATGTAGAAATTCACATCGCGCTCGGGATCCTGCGTTTCAAGAAAGAGAAGTTGGGCGGTGACGAGGTTGGCCACGCGGTCGTTAATGTCGCGGCCAAGGAAAATAATCCGGTCGCGGAGGAGGCGTGAATAGAGGTCGAAGCGCTGGGTGCCGCGTTCGGTTTCCTCGTAGACCATGGGATTGGGGATGATCCAGTGCTCGAGTTCGTCGTCATCGGCCCTGGGAACGGAGGTGGAAACAAGACCCAGATCGCGGGCCCGTTCCTCCTGTTCACGCATACCCCTGACCCATTCCCCGGGAATTTTGTGGAGGCTGCTCATGTGAGGGGGTGCGTCTCCGTGGTAAATTTGCTTGGGTGTTTGGTGGAAAATCCGGCCCACTTGCGCGGGCCGGAGGTTCGGTTCTGGTGATTTGGGAGGTGTTGATTACTGACCGGCGTCGTTCCCGCCCTCTTCCGTGGCGAGTTCCATGCCGGGCATTTCATCTTCCTTCTCATCGGGCTGGAAGTACTTCTTGTCGGCCTCGGCGACCGCCTGAAGTTCCCCGCGAAGAATCGCTGCCTGCCGTTCCTGGCGCTCGCGCTGGATGGCCTGAAGCTCCTCAATCGTGGTGTCCTTGAAGTTCACCGTGGACTGCTCGATGAGCTTGTCGAGAACGAGTTCCACACGCAGGTCGTCAACGAAGGCACCCCATTCCTTCTTGGCTTCGAGCTGGGCGCGGATTGCAAGGGGCTTGCGACCGGTGCGCTCGGAGACTTCCTCCAGCTTGGCCTTGATCTGGTCTTCCTTCGGCTCAAGGTCGAAATAACGACCAAGGGCACGAATGATCAGGCTGTTTTTGACGTTGATACGAGCCTGACCGAATGTTCCCTGTGTATAGCGCTCGACCATTCCGGAGTCGAGATTGCGCAGGGAAAGACCGTGCTGGTTGAGGTTCTGTTCCATGTTGTAGATGTTGCGGCGGGCGGTTGTGTCGACCATGCCACGGGGCAGGTCAAACTCAAGACGCTCGCGGAGGACGGAAAGAATCTCGTTGGCGGCTTCCTGGCGCTGGCGGTTTTCCTCGCCCTTGCCGGCACGCTTCTCAATGTCGGCCTTGAGGTCGGCAACGCTCTCGTATTCCTCGCTCACATCGCGGGCGAAGTCATCATCGAGGTCGGGAAGAACCCGTGCCTTGATTTCGAGAATTTCCACCTTATAGTCGACGACTTCCTCGGTTCCAAGGTCGGTGACTTCGGTGACCTTGAGCTCGACGGTCTCGCCCTTCTTCTTGCCGACAAGTGCCTCGGCGACCTCAGTGGGGAGGTCCTCCTCGGCATTGGTGCAGTAGTAATCGAGGGCGGTGCGGTCGGCGATGATATCGCCGTTGGCATCGGCAACGGTGCAGTTGAAAAGGAGGGCGTCGCCCTTCTTGAAGCCTTCTTCGGTGGGCTCGTAATCGGCGTTTTCCGCGCGCAGGCCATCAATGACCTTCGTGAGGTAGGCTTCATCGATGGGAACGCGATGGGCTTCCACCGTGATGTCCTTGAGCTTGTCCTCGGCCACTTCCACATTGGGGTGGACTTCCAGGGCAATTTCAACGAAGGCACCGTCCTTGTCCTCGACCTTGAGGGCGAGGAGATACGGCTCGGAAATAACCTCGTAGGACCGATCACTGGCGAACTGCTCGGAAAGGCGCGGAACAAGGCGCTTGACTGTTTCCTCGCGGGCAGGGCCTTCAAAGCGCCGGCGAACGAGGTGCTCGGGTGCCTTGCCGGGACGGAACCCCGGGATGGAAATCTGCCGGGAGTATTCACGGATCGTCTGCTTGAGACGCGGCTGGATGACATCCTCGCCAATCTTGAGCTTAAAGCGCACGCGTGATCCGGGGATTTTTTCTTCTTCGAGGTATTCACAGGGAATAACTTCGTGGGTCTTGTCCACCATGGTGGCAAGGGTGGTTCCATCGCCTCCCTGACCCTTCTTTGCGTCAACGACCTCCGCCACGGTTGGGCTCCTTAATGATTGAGTCTATTTGTGCTGGAAAAACGCTGTTTTCTGACCAGCAACGTGGCCGGAGGGGAAAATCCCTCCGGCAAAGGGCGTGGAGTTAAGGGCCACCCCCCCCGAGCCATCAAGCAAAAACACACCACCCCATCGCTGAAATCTCGCTTCTCCAAGTCCTCGCCCCCACCTCCCGCCACCTGTGAACGCTCCAAACCACCGGAAGATTCATCTGTTTGATTGCCCCTGCAAGGAGTCCTCCCATCCTTGCGTACCATGAGCATCCCGTCCCCAATCACCAAGTCCGGGCTTCCGATCCAAAAATATCTCCCCTGGGTGTTGATCCCCCTTCTGGGCTTCCTGTGGTTCTGGTTCTTCAGGACAAACGCCTGGACCGGCGGCGATTCCGAGCAGTGGGAACGGGAAATTTTCGGGGGCATGTGGTTTCGCCGCCGCCAGATGCTTTCCTTTGCCGGATTCCAGTTGGGCTTTCAGGTTTTCCACCCCCTTTTCGGATGGACCGCCCACCGGGCCATGAATTTCGTCTCCTGCCTGGCCGGGGCGATCACCCTGCTCCTGTTCTGGCGGCTGGTTTACGACCGGCGACACTGGAAATGGGAGTTCGCCATCCTTGCCACCGGCGGCTTTACCGCCCTTTTTTATGGCCATATTGAAACCTACGCCCAGCCAACGGCGGCCTTTTTCCTCCATCTCCTTTCCATCAAGCGGGTTTGCCAACGGCGCTGGGGCCTTTGGACGGTTCCCCTCACCTTCAGCATCATGGTGTGGTTTCACCTGCTGATCCTCTTCGCCACACCGGCCCTCCTTCTCTTTCTGGCGCGGGAAATCCGCCTGCAAAAATCTGACATGGCAACCATTCGAAAGGCTGCCATCTTCCTGCTTCCCGGTGCCTTGTGCGTCTACCTCGTGGGGAAGTTGAGTTTCGGCTACGGCGAGTTCATGGGATCGAATTTCGTCGCCCCTCCCCGTGAGATGTTGCTCAGGCCATGGGTGACGCTGACACACAACCATGTCCCCACCAAGATCTGGTTTGCCTGGTTTAATGGGGGAGTTACGGCCCTTGTGAGCCTTGCCATTATCTGGAGGCTCCTCAATCGATGGCGTGTCCACCGCTTCTCCCTGTATGTAACCGCCTACCTTGCCTGCTTCATTGGCAAAACGCTCATCTGGCATCCCGACATGGGCATCGATGATTGGGATCTGTTCACCTGGCCATGGATGCTGACATCCCTTCTGGTTTCCCTTCACATTATGACGATGCCGGGTCGTGTGGTGTTGATGGGGCTGGTCCTTGGTGTCCAGGTTGCCCTGCTGATCGCACGTCCCATTCAGTGGGCGGAGATCAACAGGCGGGAGGTCGCCACGATCTCCATCGATATCGATGTCGAGGATATTTCCCGGTATCGCATCCTCCTCAATGATCGCCTGATGCTGCAACGCCCCCTGCGGACAATTCCCCGCGGCGGTCATCATGTCCGCATCATCAGTCCCGATTTTACCCCCAGCTTCCGTGCTTTTTATGTCGAGGGGGGTGAGCACTTTGTGGTGGAAGTTCGCGGGGATTCCGTTTCCATCACCCAAATCGAATAATCCGCCTTTTTTACCGTATCAATTAGACCCATTTTTTGCTGTTCAAGAAGCAGGAAGCAACGAGCCAAATCCCCACAAGCCCTTTAATTCCAATAGTTTACGTCCCTTCGGAGCTTGGTATGGTTCTTGGTCCTCGCTCCAAATCGATCAAGGGGCCTCCATCAGCAAATCGATGGAAGCCAAACCAACAACGGCCGGGTGCAATCAAGGTTTGTCACGCACCGATTGCGGCACCCCCTTTCGGAGAGAGTCGTATGCCATGGGAAAAATGATTGAAATCAGAAACCTCTGTAAGAAGTTCGGCAGTTTCGTCGCCGTGGACAACGTATCGTTCACCGTCGACAAGGGTGAAGTCCTCGGCTTCCTCGGCCCCAACGGCGCCGGGAAATCGACCACCATGAAGATGATTACCGGATTCCTCAACCCAACGGGCGGGACGGCGTTGGTTTGCGGTCACGACATCAATACAGAACCGATGTTGGTGAAGGAAAAGGTCGGGTATCTCCCGGAGGGAGCACCCGCCTACCCGGACATGACACCGCAGGGCTTTCTCAAGTTCATCGGCCAGATTCGGGGCTACAGTGGCGCCGAATTGCGCCGAAAAGTGGACGAGGCGGTTGCAAAGACCGAACTGGAATCGCACCTCCATCAACCGATTGAAACGCTCTCCAAGGGCTTCAAGCGCCGTGTGGGCCTCGCCCAGGCGATCCTCCACGATCCTCCGGTACTCGTCATGGACGAACCCACCGACGGCCTCGACCCCAACCAGAAACTCCACGTTCGCAACCTCATCCAGGATATGGCCAAGGACAAGTGCATCATCCTGTCCACCCACATCCTTGAGGAGGTCGAGGCGGTCTGCACCCGTGCCGTGATCATTGCGGCCGGGAAGGTCATCGCCGATGGAACGCCTGACGAGCTGGTGGCCCGATCTGCCATCCACAACTCGGTAATCATCAGGGTGGAAGGCACGGGCGAGGATGATGTCCGCGGCAAGCTGAAGAACCTTGGCGGCGTGGACCGGGTGGAGAGCCTGGCCGCGACCAATGGGGCGGTGTCCTTCCGTGTCTATCCAAAGGACCGCAGGGCAATCATCACCGAGGTGGGGCAATATGCCCGCGATTGCGGCTGGAAAATTGGCGAAATCAAGGTGGAACGCGGCCGTTTGGACGACGTGTTCCGCGATCTCACCGCGGACGCAACGCGGAAAGCCGGAAGGGAGACATAAGAAACGATGAGAAAGACCTGGATCATCTTCAAGCGCGAGTTGGCGGCCTACTTCCTGACGCCGGTCGCGTATGTCTTTATAGTCATCTTCCTGATTCTTACCGGGGTGTTCACCTTCTACCTCGGTAATTTTTAAGACCCTAGCCAGGCCGACCTGACGCCGTTTTTCGGCTTCCATCCCTGGCTGTACCTTTTCCTGATTCCGGCAATTACGATGCGGCTTTGGTCGGAGGAGCGAAAACTGGGAACCATTGAGCTCCTGATGACCCTTCCCGTTTCCATCCATCATGCGGTCTTCGGAAAGTTCCTCGCTGCGTGGGCATTCACGGCCATTGCGCTGGCATTGACGTTTCCGATCTGGATCACGGTGAACTACCTCGGTGACCCGGACAACGGCGTCATCGTGGCGAGCTATCTGGGCAGCCTGCTCATGGCGGGTGGATTCCTGGCCATCGGCTCATTCGTTTCCGCCATCAGCAAGAACCAGGTGATCTCCTTCGTTCTCAGCGCGGTGGTATGCCTGCTGTTCGTGCTGGCGGGCTTCCCCATGGTCGTCAACGTGCTCCGTGACTGGGCACCGGAACTGATCACCAACACGGTGGCCAGCTTCAGCTTCCTGACAAACTTCCAGGCGATTACCAGGGGTGTTATAGACATCCGCAATGTTGTCTATTTCCTGTCACTGATTGCCTGCTTCCTGATGGCAAATATCATCCTGATCGATCTGAAGAAAGCCGACTAAAGGAGACCGTATCATGTCCCGCAATGTAATGGGTGCCCTGGGCCTGCTGATCGCGGCAGTTCTCCTTCTGGGAGTAAATATCCTTTCCCAGAACCTCCTTCGCGGAGCCCGGGTGGACCTGACCCAGAACAAGCTCTATACACTTTCCGAGGGGTCGAGGAACGTCGTCCGAAATTTGGACGAGCCGATCCGCCTGCGATTTTACTTCTCGGACAAGAAGACCAACAACATCCCCTTCCTCAGGAGCTACGCAACCCGCGTCCGTGAGTTCCTCGAGGAATACGTCGCCGCTTCCAATGGCATGCTGACGCTGGAAGTTATCGATCCCGAGCCCTTCTCCGAGGCCGAGGACATGGCCGTGGCGGCAGGCCTTCAGGGCGTTCCCATCAGTCAGGGCGAGCGCATCTACTTCGGTCTTCAGGGAATCAGCACCACGGATCTGGAGGACCGCATTCCCTTCTTCTCGGAAAACCGGGAGGACTTCCTTGAGTACGACATCACCTCGATGATCTATAACCTCGGCAATCCCGACCGGCGCAAGATTGCTGTCATCAGCGGCATTCCCATTTCCGGTAGCGAGGTCGATCCCATGGCGGCCATGATGGGGCAGGCCCAGGACACCGAGCCGTGGATTATCTATCAAATCCTCCAGGAGAACTTCGAAGTTGAGGAGTTGAGCCCCAACGTGGCAACGATCCCCGAGGATGTGGAGGTCCTCGTTCTCGTTCATCCCAAGGATCTGACCGACCAGGCGCAATACGCCATCGACCAGTTCACCCTTGGTGGAGGGCGGGTGCTTGCCTTCATCGACCCAAATTCCGAGGCATACGAGCCACCACAGGATCCGAGCAACCCCATGGCGGCATTCTCGGCGGATCGAAGCTCGAATATCCCAAGGCTGCTGGAAAGCTGGGGGCTGCGCATGGACCAGCGGCAGGTGGTGCTGGATCGCCGTCACTCCGAGGAGGTCAACGTTGGTTCCCGTGAGCGCCCAGAAATATCCAGATATGTCGCCTGGCTGAATCTGACCTCCGACAAGTTGAACAAGGAGGAATTCACCGTTTCCCAGCTGCAGAACCTGCGTTTTGCAACCCCCGGGTTCCTGGAAAAGCTTGATGATGCGGAAACCGAGTTCATCCCGCTCGTCCGCTCCTCCGAGGATTCAATGGTGGTTCCTGCGGAACGGATTCGCTTCGCTCCCCAACCACGGGACCTGCTGGCAAACTTCGCGGCGGATCCCAACGAGTATATACTTGCAGCACGGATCACCGGCAACACCCGCACCGCCTTCCCCGAAGGGGTCAACGGTGACCTTCCCGAGAATCACCGTGCGCAATCCGACGGCCCCATCAATGTGATTGTCGTGGCCGACGTCGATGTCCTCGATGACATGCGGTGGGTCTCACAGCAGAACTTCTTCGGCCAGATGATCCTTTCCCCCACCGCAAGCAATGGCGACATGTTCATCAACTTCGTGGACCAGCTTAGTGGCAGCTCCGACCTGATTGGCATCCGCGGCCGTGCGGGATTCAATCGCCCCTTCACCGCCGTGAAAAAACTGGAGGAGGCCGCACTGGAGCGTTTCGCTGCCAAGCGCAAGGAACTTGAGGATCGCCTGGTGGAATTGGACCAGCGTCTCAATGAACTGCGCCGCGGCCAGGGGACCGATGGCCCCATCATGGTCACCGAGGATCACCGGCGCGAGCTTGAGCGCTTCCAGGAACAGCGCGTGGAAACCAACCGTGAGCTTCGCCGCGTGAATTACGCCCTTCGTCATGACATTGAGAAGCTCGGATCACGCATCAAGTTCTACAACATCGTCCTCGTCCCCGTGGTCGTGGGGCTGATCGCGGTGGGACTTGGAATCTTCCGGGCACAACGACGGAAGTTCCTGCGCAAGTGAACACACCGTACCACTTTATAGACAGACATCCGATTTCTAACGACGAGGTAACCAGGAAGCAATGAACCAGAAAGCATTGATCACGCTGGGAGCCGTGGCCGCCGTCATTGCCATTCTCGCCGGAATTGTCACGATGACATCTTCCGACAGGGCGGTGGATACCTCCCCGGGAAATTACGTCGCTCCGGGTCTTCTGGAGAACCTGAACGACGCGGAAAAGGTCGTCGTCCGCACCGGAAATGATACCGTGACGCTCACGAGGGACGGCGATACCTGGCGCGTGGAGGAACGCCATGGATATCCCGCCCGGCTCGATAACGTGCGCACCCTTCTCATGGAGGTGGCAAACCTTCGCCAGCTTGAACCGCGCACCTCCAACCCCGACCTGTATCACCGCATCGAGGTCGAGGATATAGACGCGCCCGACTCAGCTTCACGTCTCGTGGAAATTCATGGTCCGGGGGGGACAAAGCTGGCATCCGTCATTGTGGGGAGCACCCGCTTCGGCCAGGGGCCGGGCGCCCGCCAGACGACCTTCGTCCGCAACAGCGACCAGGCCCAATCGTGGCTCGCTGATGGCCCGGTCAATGTCAATACATCCACAAGCCACTGGGTCGACACCCAGTTCCTGTCGATTCGCAGCAATGACGTCCAGCGCGTCGAGGTGACCCATGCGGATGGAGAAGTGGTCATCATCAACAAGCCCGACCCCAATCAAAGTAACTTCGACCTGGAGACCCTTCCCGAGGACCGCGAGCTGACCTCCCCCACCCGCCCCAACGAGCTCGGTGGCCTGATGGCATCGCTTCGCTTTGACGAGGTCAAGCCAACGAGTGAATTCGATCTGGACACCACCCCGACCGTCACCGTGACGCTGGATGAGAAAAATGGGCATCGTGTGGTTGCCCGTGCCTGGGATGCCGATGGGCAGAAGTGGTTTCAGTTCTCCTCCACCGTGGATGAGGACCGCATCAACGCCATCAATGAAGCGCGACTTGCCGAGGTTGAGGAAGTTTCCGAGGGTGATGCCGCCCCGTCCGTTCCCGACCTAATCGACGTGAGCACCGTGCAGGAAAAATCAACCAGGCTGGCCAAGGTTTTCGACGGCTGGATATACAAACTTCCCAACTTCAGCCGCGACCGTTTCCTTCGCCGCAACGAATACTACCTCAAGTCGCTGGAACCGGAATATCCCGATGATGTTCCCGATGAGGAGGAGTGGTTGACCGAACCGATCGTCGAACCGGGCAATATCCATCTCGACCCGGGGACGGACCTCGACGCTGAGTCAATGGAACGCCTCCAGCGGGCGGTCGATGAACTTATGCGCGAGGATCCCACCGGTGAACTTCCCGGTGATGTCCTTGAGGTTCTTGGCGAGGAGGAACTCCCCCAGGTACCCGAGGATGCCGGGGAGTTTGACCTCCTTCCGGAAAACTGACGTCGTATATACAAAGAGGGATTCAGGGGCGCTGCGGGTTGATCGCAGCGCCCTTTTTTATGGGTCAACCACCCCGTCGTGCGAGGGCGATGACAAAGAAAATGACGGCCTGAGTGAGGATGATGGCGGGGCCGGTGGGGATGTCCGCCTGAAGGGAAACAACCATTCCAACGAGCACACTGAAGACCCCAAACACCATGGAGAGGATGGTCATGGCGCTGAAGGTTCGTGTCAACAAACGCGCCGTCGCCGGTGGAATGACAAGGAAGGCGGCAATAAGGGCAATCCCGACGACCTTGATGGATATCACGGTGGAGGCGGCCAGCGCGAAGGAAAGCAGGTAGTCATCACGACGGCAGGCCACGGTGTCGGAAAGGGCCAGTTCCCGATCAAAGGTGGCATACGCCCAGCGTCCCCAAGCCTTCCAAGTGAAGATGCTCATGAGCATCACAAAGCCCATGATGGCGATGTCTCCCCAGGTGACATAGAGAATGGATCCAAATAAATAGGTGAAGGCGTCCGTTGTATAGCGCGGGGTCATGGTCAGGAAAATGACACCAAGGGCCATGGATACGGAAAAGAAAATTCCCACCGACGTGTCGGCGCCAAGACGCGTGCGCTGCTGCAACCACACGATCCCCATCGCGACAATGATCGTGAAGGGCACGGCAACGGCCAGGGGCTGGATGCCGAGGAGGATCCCCAGCGCCACCCCGCCAAAGGCCGAGTGGGCCAGGCCGCTCCCGAGGAAGCTCAGGCCCCGCTGGACGACGAAGACACCGTAATAGCTGGCAAGCAGACCCACCATGAGGCCCGCAAGCAGGGCACGCTGCACAAAGGCGAGTTGAAGAGCATCAAGCACCGCAGTCACCGGATATCGGAATGGTCATGCTGTGATGATGGCCAACGTGACCGAAGGCGCGGCGCATGTTGTCCTCGACCAGCACGTCGCCCGGCGCGCCGTAACCAATCATCCCGCGGTCGAGAAGCAGCACCTGGGTTGCGTGGTGATGGGCCGCCTCCCAGTCATGGGTAATCATGATGACCGTGGCACCGTGCTTGGACCGATATTTGTCCAGCACGCTGTACATATCTGCCTCCCCACGGCGATCCATTCCCGTGGCTGGCTCATCGAGGAGGACGATTTTGGGTTCACGCACAAAGGCACGGGCAAGATAGACACGTTGCAGTTCCCCCCCGGAAAGCTTGCCGATGGGAACCCCGATGCGATGATCCACGCCGGCAATCTTCATGGCCTCATGGGCCGTCTCGCGCTCGCTGGCAGTGATCCTCCAGGGCCAGGTGCCCCGAAGCCCCGTCAGTACCAGTTCCATGGGGAGGGCGGGAAAGTTCCTGTCGAGTGTCTTGATTTGCGGGATATATCCAATTTCACGACGGACGTGCTCACCGGGCCGATTGCCAAGGACGGTGATGCTCCCGCCGGAAAGGGGAACAAGCCCCATAAGGGCCTTCATGAAAGTTGATTTGCCCGCGCCATTGGGGCCCATGACGGCGAGAAAGGAACCGGGATCGAGGGCCATGGTTACATCCCGCAGTGCCTGGAATTCTCCAAGTGTCACCGAGGCATCATGGCAATCAACGACCGGGTCGGTCATTCAAGGGCCTCGCGAAGTATAGACGTATTATAGCGGAGGAAGTCGCCAATGGTTTGTGGGTTACCCCGCACACCCAGGGGATCAATCTCACGAAGGCGCACGCCGCTGGCCTCGGCGAGAATCTGAGCCGGGCGGGGCGAAAGCTGGGGTTCGGTGAAGATCACCCGCACATTTTCCTCTTTCATCGTTTCAATGATACCCCGAAGCCATGCCGGAGACGACTCCTGACCGGGCGAAGGCTCGACCACCGCGGCGGACTCAATACCGAAGCGGTGAAACATGTAATTAAAGGATGGGTGGAAGAGGACGCAACTGCGACCCATCACGTCCATCAATTCAATACCGATCTCGTCGTGGAGTTCGTCAAGTGCGGAGCTCATCAAGAGGGCATTCGCATGATATATCTCACGACCATCGGGGTCCACTTCACCAAGCTTTTCTGCAAGGGGGAGGAGAATTTCACGAATTGCAATGGGATCCGTCCAGAAATGGGCGTCCTCCACGGAGTGATGGTGGTGGTGATGACCATGATGATGGCCATCACAGATATGGCCATCCCCATCAAAATGAAGGCGAAACGCCTCGGGCAACAGCGGGAAGACGGCAATGCGCTTTGCGCCCTGAATCCGAGCGGCCCAACCATCCAGGGATTCATCCACGTAAATGAGGGCATCGGCCTGGCTGACCTTGCGGATGTCACTGGGGCGGGGGTCGTAGGTGTGGGGCGATGCAGCCGGATCAAGAAGCAGCGACACATTGGCGCGTCCAGCTGTCAATTCGCCGAGAATCAACGCCAGGGGCTGAATGGAGGCCACGTAACTGACCTTTTTCTCCTCATCACCCTGGGATTCCTTGGCGGCCCCCTTGGAACAACCGGAAATCATGAGAAGGGTCAACCCGGTGAGGACGGGAAGAATGAATGTAAACGGGGGAAAAAATCGCATCGTCTGGCTTGCCTTGGGTTAAATCGGGGAATTACAATTTCCAATCACGCCACGGGCGCTGAAAGAGTCCTTGACGAGGACACACCCCGGACGCAATGATAATTCATTATCACTAAGCCAAGAGCTTTGAATATGCAGCGAAAGACCACCCAGCGCGAGGCCATCGTTCAGGTACTTGAGGAAGCCTCCGACCCGCTGACACCGAACGAAATCCAAGAGGAATCGAATTCTCTTCGTCCCGGAATCGGTATTGCAACGGTTTATCGGGCGGTGAAGGCGCTCGTCGAGGATGGGTGGTTGACCACCGTGGAAATCCCCGGGGAACCCAATCGCTACGAACGTGCCGACAAACCCCACCATCACCACTTTCACTGCCGATCCTGCGGCAAGGTTTACGATGTGGAGGGATGTCCCGGCAATATCAAGCAATTGACGCCCAAGGGATTCACCACCGAATCACATGAGTTGACCCTCAAGGGGATTTGCGCCGAATGCTCCACCACCAACGGGGTAAACCCCGGCTGATCTCCTTCCCGCCAAACGCCCCTCCCCGATTGGCCCATTTTTAGCCCCCAGACAGTGGATGTGGCGTGTTGTCCGCCACCATGAATCATGGAATGGGAGCCCCCCACATGAAGCAGTCCATTGCCTTGTTGATGCTCACCTTCGTACTCGTTGCCGCGTGGGCGGCGCCCCGGGTGATCTTCTCCCCCGCTGCCTCGCTCCCACCCATGACGGCCTCCCTGCTCCAAAGCGATGAGGGCGAACGCCGGGTGGCCCTGGCGGAGGATTCGGAGTGGGTCTACGCACGGGTCATCGGTCATGAGGGGATCATCACGGAACCGGTCCGTACAGAACGAATCACCCGAACTGAATCCGAGTGGCGGGAACTCCTCGATGGGGAACAATTCCGCGTCATGCGGCAACACGGTACTGAACCGGCCTTCTGCGAGGGGCTTCTCGACAACGAGGAGGAAGGTTTCTACCTTTGCCGGGGTTGCAATCTTCCCCTCTTTGAAAGCACGGCGAAATTCGATTCCGGAACAGGATGGCCCAGCTTTTACAAACCCGTCTGGCGCGGCAACATCATGGAGCGCCACGACAATAGTTATGGCATGTCCCGGATCGAGATCCTTTGTCCCCGTTGCGAAAGCCACCTTGGACACGTTTTTCCCGACGGTCCCGAACCGACCGGTTTGCGTTACTGCGTCAATTCCGCCTCGATGAAGTTTGCATTACCGGATGAAATGGCGGGTTTCGCCGAATCAGCCCATCAGGTTTCCCTCGGCGAGATTGTCCTCGCTGGTGGGTGCTTCTGGTGTGTTGAGGCCGTCTTTCTGGCCCTCGATGGCGTGGTGGAGGTAACCAGCGGATATGCCGGAGGGGATGCGAGCACGGCAAATTATCGGGCGGTGACAACGGGAAGGACCGGTCACGCCGAGGTCGTGCGCATCGTGTATGACAGGGGGCGCATCGGCCTGGAGGAGATCCTTCGCGTCCATTTCGCCACGCACAACCCGACAACCCTGAACCGCCAGGGCAACGATGTGGGAACCCATTACCGGTCGGCCATTTTCTACGCCAATGAGACGGAGAAGGAATTCGCTCAATTATTCATTGATGACTTGGGAGAATCGGGTCTTTTCACCGATCCCATCGTGACGTCGTTGGAGCCGCTGGATGCCTTTTACCCTGCGGAGGAATACCACCAGAATTACACCTGCAGGAATCCCTTTAATCCGTATGTGCGCTCGGTTTCCCTGCCGAAGGTGGAGAAGTTGCGGGGGATGTTGCGCGCGGAGGATTAACCAGCGGGAGACGGCTTACACGTCCGCCGTTTCATTCATGGGCTTGGCGTTCATGACCTGTTCATAGATTTCCGGGTCGATCTCGCCCTTGGGGCGGCCAGCGGCGATCCACTTGTCGATTTCCTCGAAAAGCACATCCACCATTTCCTCTTCCCGGCAGCCGCGAACGACCTTGCCGAGGCGGTAGATCGCTCCCTTGCCCCGGCCACCGGCAATGCCGAAGTCGGCAATCTGGCCTTCACCAGGACCATTGACGGCGCAACCCATGACACTGACGGAAATATTCTCGGTGGCGTATTCCCGCAGGCGCTCCTCAACAGCATGGGCGGCCTTTTCCAGGGCAATTTCAACACGGCCACAACTGGGGCAGGAAATCAGGTTGGGACCACCATCACGAAGCCCCACATTCGCCAGAAGCTTCTGACCCACGTAGACTTCCTCGCGGGAATCCCCGGTCAGGGACACACGAATGGTGTCGCAAAGGCCGTCGATGAGAAGGGTCCCGATGGCCTGGGCGCTCTTGATCGTGCCCGACCTGACCGTTCCCGCCTCGGTGAGACCAACATGGAAGGGAACATCGGTGCGGTCCGCCATGAGCCGGTAAGCCCGGACGGTGGTGGGCACGTCGGAAGCCTTCAGGGAAAGCTTGATCTCCCCGTAATCGAGGGCCTCGATGGCATTGATGTCGTCGAGGGCGGATTCCACCATGGCCTCCTCCACGGGCATCTCCCCGGCGAAGACCTTCCGGCGCAAATCCATGCGCAGGCTGCCATTATTCACACCAATTCGGATGGAAACACGGCGATCGCGACAAAGGTCCACAATCCGCGGCAACATGTCCTTGCGGGCCAGGTTCCCCGGATTGAGGCGGATCCCATCCACCCCGGCCTCAAGGACACGGATGGCGAGACGGTAATCGAAGTGAATATCGGCAATAATGGGGACCGGGGCTTCCTTCATGATATCGTCGAAGGCCTCGGCAGCGCGAAGATCCGGGCATGCGAGACGAACAATGTCCGCCCCGGCGGTCTTGATCTCATGGAGCTGCGCCAGGGTGGCTTCCACATTACGCGTGTCGGTCTTGGTCATCGTCTGGACACTGATGGGAGCACCCCCACCAATGAGGACGTTGCCAACTCGAACTTGCCGGGATTTTCGACGGGGAAGGGTCATGGAGTGGACCTCGGGAAAGTGAATACCTGAACAAGGGAAATGCCCCGGACGCTCAGGTGCAAGAGAAAGGCCAGCACCGATTACCGGGGCGAATGGCGTTGGCGAAGGGGCACCAACAGCGAAAGCCGCACTGCTTTGATGGGCAGCGCGGCTCTAAAACCTCAATGGAGGCAACGTCCTTACCAGGAGGACTTGGTGACGCCGACGATCTGGCCTTCGTGGGCGAGACGACGGAACTCATTGCGGCAAAGGCCGAAACGAGTCAGAACACCGCGTCCACGTCCCGTGAGGACGCAACGGCTGCGAAGACGGATCTTCGAGGAGTTGCGGGGAAGCTTTTGAAGGGCGACAAATGCCTCCATCACCTGATCAGGCTCGGCATTCGTGTCGCTGATGATCTTTTTCAACTCAGTACGCTTGTCGCGGTACTTGTCGTTGAGCGCCTTGCGCTTGGCGTTGCGGGCGATAACACTTGTCTTGGCCATATTCTTTGGAAGCCGTCTGCTCTTTCATTGATCTGTTGGGCGGATTCCTCCACCCAAGGGAGGGGGATACTGGTGAGACACCCCCCGCCTGTCAAGGGTGAATCAGTGCATTTTAGGTAAGGGGCAGGTACATGGTACCCCCCACGGGAGCCGGGATTCTTTTTCCTTAAAAGTTCTTTTTGGCTTTTTTGCTCTTGGCTCGGCGACCGGACAGTCTGGCAAGCGCGGGGTGCGCGTTTGGGGCACGAACCAGCGCGATGCCATCAAGCGCTGGCTGCGGGGAGTTTGTTCCCCCCCGCGGGGGGGAACAAAAATAAAGAGAGCGACGGGAGGGGCTTCCAAGTGATCGTTGAACTCGCCAAAGCCAACGGCCCACTCA
>JAFIGB010000079.1 GCA_020831705.1 Candidatus Sumerlaeia bacterium
GCGGATACTCCGTGCCGAGAACCGCTTTTTGCTCGGCATTGAGGTGGAACAGGACCGTTCCTACCCCAACCTCCGCAACAAGCGGGTCGCCCTGATCACCGATCCCACGGCCATTGACCAGCAGGGATTTCATACCGTCGAGCGGTTGGGCACATCCCTCCTCTTTTCCCTCGTTGAGGTCTTTGTCATCGAGGACGGAATCACCACGTCAACGCTTGCTCTGGACCGGGGTCTCGACGTCGCCGCCCAAACCCAGGCGCCACCGAGGGTTCATCGGCTGAATCGCGAGGATTGGAGACCCGAAAAGGAAATGTTCCGCCATGTGGACATTATTGTCTGGGACGTGAACATGCGCGGCACACGGGTCCATCTCGACACGGCAATTCTTGGCGCAACCCTTGAATTCGCAGGTCTTAATGACATCCAGGTGCTGGTTTGCGATCGCCCCACGATCATGCCCCGGTTGGCCTTCGACGGCATTCCCTCCGACATTTCCGCCGCTGGGAGTCGCCTGGCCTACTTCCCCATTCCCCCCTACCCGGCCCTGACCGCCGCGGAAATGGCGACCTTGTTCAACAAGGCCTTTACGGCAGGAGCCGACCTGCGCATTCGTCCCATGGCCAACTGGAACCGAAGTGACCGGTTGAAGTGGCTGAAGGAGGATGTGGAGCACCTCGTGACCGAGACGGGATTTAAGCACCGCGAAAATGTTCGCCGTGGCCCCATCTTCGCTCCCGGGATGGTCGAATTGCTCGCTACCTGGGAATTAGCGGGCGATACATTGTGGCGAACCCGGGAATTGCGGTTCGATGAAAGCGGAAACCCGATGCTGATCATCGCCCCCAGGGAGTTGGTCGCCGGGGCTTTTATCGAAAGGCTGACCTCCCTTGATTCGATGGGTGTTGCGTTCAATCACGTCAATCTTGAGGATGAAGACGGCGAGTTCGGAGCGGTGTCCATCCAACCCGAACAAGGGGCGAACGTGGATTTCCTCCAACTGGCCATGGCGCTGCATTACTGCGCTGCCATCAACCCAAGGGATCCAGGACCCGACCATGACCTTGCGGTCTTTGCCACCGGGTTCATCACCGAGGGGTTGACCAGCGGCCTGACACCACAACAGGTGCGCCGACGCTGGATTGCCGCATCCGAGCGCTTCCGCGCATTCCAGGATATCCGCGAGGGGGTCCTTCTCTACCAACCATGAGTGATTTCTCCAAATCCATCACCCTCCTCGTCGCCCTTGCCTTTCTGGTGGCAGGCTGCGGGCAGCAGGAATCCGACCCCGCCCCCGAGCGCACCATCGTCTACCGGACGGCCCCGACCGCCTCGGTCGCCGGTGAAATCGCCGTGGAGGCCGGTGTCACCGCCTACGGCATTCTTGTCTACGCCGAGGGAACCAGCTACATCGCCATGACCGATGAGGACGGGCGCTTCGAGCTGTCCGGGCTTCCGGAGGGGGACATCCGCCTCCGCGCCCAGCGTTTTGACCTTGAGCCCTACGACTTCGGAACAATCTCAATCGGGGACGACGACCTCGCCAAGGTTCAACCCTTTCGCAATCTTCCCCGCGCCATGATGGACAATGCCAGTTCCCCCGCCGCAGCGGCCGGCATTGCCGGAACAACAAACGGTGACCCGGGGACCATCCGGGGAAGCGTCCGCACCGTCGTTCCCGGGGACCAGGCCGGTGTCACCATTACCGTGGACCGCACCTCGTTCTCGACGAGGACAGATGCCAACGGGCAATTCGAATTGGCGGAAATCCCCCCGGGGAGTTACTCCGTCGTCTTCGAACGGTCAGGTTACCAGACACGGCGTGTTCCCGCCCAGGTTCTCCCCGGGGCCAACACGCTCCTTCAGGATATACGCATGGAACCGGCGGAAATCGCCCGTGATGCGGGGCGCACGATCTTCGGCCGCGTGGACCTGTATCTTGCCGACGGCTCCCTTCCCACTGATTTCAGCAATGTCAGGGTCGTCCTCGAAGGGACAAGTTACGCCGCCTACCCCGATGGCCAGGGCCGGTTTGAAATAAGGAACGTTCCCTCGGGAAGCTATACAGTCAGCGCGTCGGCTCCGAATTTTCTGCTCGAACAGAAGTTTACCGTGGACCTCGCCAGTGTATCCGCCGCCGAGGTGGATCTGCTCCTTGTGGAGGATGACATTTCCCTCCTCCAGGGCGAGCTCTTTGGCACCGTTCTCCTGGAAGGTGCCGAGGAGGGTGGCCATGCGGGGACGACGGTTGCGGTTGCCGGAACCTCCCATTCAGCAACCACGGATTCCAATGGCGACTTCATCATCGCGGGAATCGAACCCGGTCAATACATGGTGACGATGAACCAGACGGGATATAAGCGCCAGTCCATACAGGGTGTGAATATTGAGGAGTCCAGCGAGGTCGATCTGGGGATTATCACCCTTGAGTTGGATGTGGAAGCTCCCAAGGTTGTCATGACGGTTCCGAGCGACGGCGACCGGTCGGTGTCGATCAACCAACCCACCCGCGCATTGGTTCAGTTTTCCATGAACATGGATGCCAGGTCGGTGATCGACGCGATCAGTGTCAGCCCGGAAGTGCAGTTTAAGGTGGAACCGGAAGGATCGGGTCGGAGTACTGACACCTTCGTGATCGAGTTCTCCGGCGTGGGTCGTGATGGGGGAAGAAGCCTGCGCTACAACACGCAATACACCGTCACGATTGCCAAATCGGCATCGAACATGGACAATGTGGGCATGGAGGATGATTATGTTTTCCGCTTCCGGACGGGTCGCCCGGAAATCATCGCCACGGCACCATCGGACGGTTCCAGGAATGTATCGTTCGACCACCTTGAGCCGGTCCGTATATACTTCAACGCACCGATTGATCCCCGCTCAATCGACACAAGAAACTTTGAATTTCGCCCCCGGCTTTTTGGAAATCCAAACATGCGGTGGCAAACGGATGATCGCACGGGGTGGAGCATCCTGATTCTCGAGGGCCGGGGGGAACATGACACCGAATACCGCGTCCGAATCACCGGATCGGCACGGACTGTTGCCGGGGACCGGGTTGGAAATCTTCCCTACTCATTTTCGTTCCGTACGTTCCCACTCCGTGAATTCGAGGGGGACAACAACTCCCGTGACCAGCGCCTCCGTTCCCAGCAATCTGAACGGGAGCGGCGCTAGATGCGATCGCGACACCATACGGTTGCCCTCGCGGCCTTCCTGCTTGCCCATCCCGTCCTGACAATGCTCCCCGCCCATGCAGGCGGGGAGCCTGCTGTCTATACGCTCGCCGATGCCCTCGGGGAACAGCACGACCTTTCCCTCCTGCGCTCACCGGCAACCCCGCCCCGCCGTACCGGGGTTGTCTCCAGCGCCGACCCCAACGAAGGCACCTTTCATCGGGGAAATGTAACCTGGGATGACGGCGTCGAGCGGATCCTCTTCCAGCTGGATGGACCGGGTGTCATCACGCGCATCTGGACGGACTCCCCCGCGGGCGAACTCCGTTTTCGCTGGGATGGCAACGACAAGCCCCAGTGGGCGGTCCCGTGGCAGGAGCTGGCGAGGGGGAATGCACCCCCTTTCGAGTACCCCTTTATAGACACCGGCGATATTGACACCACCATGACCTTCCCGCTCCCCTTCGAGCGGGGAATGAAAATTTCCGTCACCCCCGAACATGCGGGAGCCTGGGAAATCCACTACCAGTATTTCGATCCCGAAACCAGGGTCGGGTCCTGGTGGCCGATCATGGGGCCATCGCCTGAAATTGCCGCCCAGTTCACCGCGGCGGAAAATGCGCTGCTCGAACCGGAAGCCGCAAAGACCGGTGAACTCCTTGATACCATCGATCTCCTTGTGGACCCGGGTGGAGGGACAACCTGGAGTCCGGAGGAACCGATCCTCATCACCTCCCTGGAAGTCTTTCAAATTACAGGTGACACCCCTCCCCGGGAGTTGAATCTCTTCATTCGCAGCAGCGAGGGGGATGTAACCCGCGCGCCGTGGGGAATGCTCACGGGCGGAATTCATGACAGGAAGGGCACGGCAGGAATTCTCTCCGGCAGGAAGGGGCGCACCAGTTGGTTGCGCGTTCCCTTCCTTCTTGAACCGGGTGATGAGCTCGGCTTTTCCTGGGATGGTGACACCGACGGGGATTATGTGGGGCGCCTGAAGGTTTGGGGGGAGAAACCAGCACCGGAAGCCGATCAGCATCCCCGCCTTGTTCTCGCATCGCAGACGGGAAAACCCACCGCCAACGGCACCATGGAAATCGCCCTCCCGGACGGCGAGGGGCGGCTGCTATACGTCGGGGCCTCCGCGAAGGGTGGAGCGGATCCGTGGTATCTGAATACCGTCACGCAAATGCGTATAGACAGCGAACCAATACTCCGGTTCGGCGGCCTTGGTGGCCTGTTCAATGTCCCCGGGGTCTTTGGGCCTGCGGACAGGAGGTCACCCCTTTCCACGGCAATCCTGGAAAAGGACAACACCAGGTCGCGCTTTACCGGGGCGCTTACATTCTGGCCCTTGGGAATCGCTCATGAAAATTCCTTTTCCCAGACGTTGGACACGGGGAGGCAATCCGACATGGGCAATGCCGATATTTCACTGGTCCTGCTGGGGCAGAAATTCGGCACCCCGCAGGGTGAACTCGATGCGTTGCCGCCGGATATCACGCCGAGGCCGTGGGACCATGGCCGGCAGAAGGTTGTGGGTGGTGGTGGGGATCGCCTTCCGCGTCTGGAATCGAAACGTGTTCCCCTCATTCCGCAAATCCACCCAACGATCGGATGGCTTGAGGATGGCGAGGAAATTTCAGGTGAATTGGACCTCGGCATGGAGGGCGATGATGTTCTTTGGGCAACGATCCACCTCGATCTTCCCCATCGCTGGAAGGGTGAATTGACCCATCGCGGCGAGACCGTTGAGGTGCGGGAACTCGGCTGGCCACACCTCCGTCTGGAAAATCCCACCGACGAACTGGAGGCAATCACCTGGCGAATTATTCCCCCGGACGATGCGGAGTGGGGAACGTATATCACAACAGCCCGCATTGTGACACGATATACAGGCGATTACCACCACGAGATCAAGCGCCCCATTGAGATTCATGTCGCTCCGCGTATCGATCCAGCGTTGACCACGACGGATTTCGATCAGACCGCTCCCAATGAATGGGCCGCCAGAATTCCCGACGGCTTTTCGGGCCGACCCGGCGACCTTGTCGTCGCGGAATTTTCGTCGGACGCGGTTGGCATCCTCCATGGGGAATTGACCTTCCACCCCTTCGTCGATGATGCAAACATGATGGGTCGCAGCCCCGAGGTGGAAAGCAGGACCCCCCCCGACGGTGTATCCCGGGGCCGCCTCCTCGCCCGTGGGGGCACCACCTCCCTCACCTTTCCCGTCGGACGTCATGCCAGTTGGATCACCGAACCGACGGAATTCCGGGTCACCCTGTTTGGTGATCCGGACCAATTCAAGCTGGAATCCATCAAGATTTATAGACGCAGCCACCTCGCCAATCAGGAGGGTTGGAGCCGTCAGGTGCCCTACGCCGAGTGGCCCGAGTCCCACTTCCGGGTACCGCAATACCGGACAATGATACGCGGGGAGGAGTTGAGACGAAGCATTCGCCAGGTTTCCGCATTTCCCGGGGACTTCATTGACAGCATCATCGTGGACACAGAATTTCTCGAAAACGTCGAGGAAGGTCCCCTCAACTGGCGCCTGTCGAATCCTCCACGGCGAACAACCGGCTTCCGACCGCGTATAGACGTGACACGATTTTTTACCGAGCACTCCGGTTCCCGCATCGCCATCGAGCACCCCTCCATCAATGGCGCCCAACACTTCGCCATCCAGTTCGCCTACGGTCCATGGTCGGGACGGGTCGGTCTCCGTGATGCCCAGGGGCGCCTCATCGCATGGCGTGACCTGACCATGGAGCGAACCGTGAACCTCCCCCACTATACATGGTTCGCCACCAAGGTTCCAAGCACCGCCCCCGTCATCTATCTGGAGGCGATGGGAACGGCTCCCGGCGGCGAATCACAACACATCATGATCGAACGTTTCATGGTCCTCAATGAAGAACCCGAGTAGCCAGGACAACAACGCCACCCCGGTGGGGAGGTATGCACCCACCCCCTCGGGCACCCTTCACCTGGGGAACCTGAGGACCGCCGTCGCCGCGTGGTGCTCCATTCGCTCCCGGGGAGGGAAATTCCTCCTACGCATCGAGGACCTGGATCGGCAACGATGCAGCCGGGAGATGGAAGAGCGCCAACTGGAGGATCTCGCCGCACTCGGTCTGGATTGGGACGAGGAACCGTTTCGCCAGTCGGATCGGGATGATGTCTATCACGGTCAACTCAAAAAACTGGAAAATTACCGCCTCGTCTATCCATGTTTCTGCTCCCGGAAGGACATTCGCGAGGCCCTTTCCGCCCCCCATGCACCCATGGGGAATGTCTATCCAGGGACCTGCACTTCCCTTTCCCGGGACGAGGCCCAGGCGCGCATTGCCAACGGCGAGCAGCATTGCTGGCGGCTTGGGACTGCCCAGGCTCCCCGGTTTTTCTTTGATGCCTTCATGGGGCAGCAGGCTATCAACATCGCCACCGATGGAGGCGACTTTGTCGTTCGCCGCGCGGATGGCTTTTACGCCTACCAGTTGGCGTGCGCCGTGGACGATGCGCTTTCGGGAATTACCGAGGTCCTCCGTGGTGAGGATCTTGTCGATTCAGGGGCGCGGCAGGCGTATCTGCTGACCTGCCTTGGCCTTCCGGTTCCACGGTACCTGCACATCCCCCTTGTCGTTGGTTCCGATGGCACTCGACTGGCCAAACGACTCGGGAGCCAGGATCTTCGTGGTCTTGCCGAAGACGGCCACGACATCGGGACCGTGCTGTCATGGATCGGTTGGTCCCTTGGCCAACTGGATTTCGGCGAGCGCATCAATCACCCCGGGGAGCTTCTGGAGCGGTGGGATGTTCACCGGATTCCACGGGAACAAACCGTCCTGCGCGAGGAGGATCTGCGCAGATTCAACCCGCCAGCCCGCCCCTAAGCCCTTGCATCGCCCGGTGAAAAAATGGCAGGATCAACCTGCTGCATCGGATCAGGCAATCCATACCAACAGATGCCCATGAACCTGGAAAAATACTTCAAGAAAATTTCTGATGACGGCCAACCAACCGGCCCGCTCGACACGCTGATCCAGCGGACCCTTGCCGTCGTCTCCCCCTTTTATGCCACCGGTGCCGTTGCGACAAGACTCCTGTATAGCACGGGATTGCGCCACCAGGCCACGCTCCCCGTTCCCGTCATCAGTGTCGGGAACATCACCCTTGGTGGAACGGGGAAATCCCCCTTCTGTCTTTGGCTGCTGGAAATGTTGCGGGGGAAGGGCTACAAGCCCGGTATTGTTGCCCGGGGGTATGGCCGGGAGGACGAGGATCGTCTCGTACTCGTTCATGATGGGAAGCGCCTGAGGAGCAATACACGGGAAGGCGGGGATGAACCCGTCCTCCTGGCACGAAGCCTCGGTGATGTTCCCGTGGCCGCCTGCTCGGATCGCCACCGTGCCGCGCGTCTACTCATTCGCAAGCTGGGTTGCGACGTCATCGTGCTGGACGATGGTTTTCAGCACCACCGCCTGGCCCGCCACGGCGACATCGTTCTGGTGGATTCCACACGGCCCCTCTCGCGGTTGGAGGTCTTTCCCCGTGGTAGCCTCCGCGAACCCTCCGGTGGTTTGAGCCGTGCCCATCTCATTGTCCTGACACGTTGGAACCAGGCCACCCGCCAACGCCAAATCGTCGGGGAGGTTCAGGCGAAGGCCCCGGGCGTTCCCGTCGTCCGGACTCAGATGGTGGTCAAGGATGTGTTGCGTGCTCAATCCGGCGAGGCGATTCCCATCGATGACATGAAGGGGAAGCGGGCGATCGTCCTGTGTGGTGTGGGGAATCCGAAATCCGTGCGCAAGACGATCACTGAATTGGGCGTGCGCGTGGTGCGCATGAAGAGTTTCCCCGACCACGCAACAATCCCGGCGGGGTTCCTCACGGCGTGCGATGCGTTGCGGCGGCGTGCGAAGGCGGATTACATCATCATCACGGAAAAGGACGCCGTGAAGCTCATGGATGGACCCAGTCTCCCCCCCGAAGTGATCACGGTGCGGATCAAGGTGGAGTTCCTGTCCGAGCGGGAGGAATCATTGGCAATGCGTCTGGTCGATGCGCGGATTCGCTCCAGTGGCAGGCGCCACCTTCTCGAGTGATCCCGGCCTGACCGGCTTTTTCCATCAATCAGGATCGTGAAGAACGATATCCGCCACCCATGGCAGGAACGGCAGGCCCAACAGGTGCTGGGTGAAAATGTGGCGGGCGATGTCGTCAATGACTGGGGCCGGTTCGGCGGGTTCCAGTGAGTCGGCGTGGATGAAGTAGATCTCCTCGCAAAGCATCAGGACCAGGCCGTCGCGATCCCCCATCGGAAGAAGTAGCCCGGCCTTTTTCAGGCGGGCGACGCGCTCCCTGGCGGCATCAGCCTGAAGAATGAGGACGTTGTCGGCCTCGGTGGCCACACCGGTCAGCTCGAAGGGAATGGTGGCATCCCCCTGCTCAACAACGATTGTATAGCCAAGATCCTTCAGATATTTCTTGAGACGAAGAAGTTGTGGCTCGGTCTTCCAGCTGGTTTCCCATTGGCGAATGCCACCAATCTGGGGCGATGGCTGAAGTGTGGAGACTGAGACGACGGCGGCGCTTCGCTCCGTGATTTTGTTTTCCAACTCCCCGGGCGTGGAAATCCCGCGCTGGGAGGGGTTGAGCCGAAGGTGGCGCTGGCAAAGGGAGTAAAGATTTTCCTGCCAGATGTCGGTGCGTCCGATTGATTTCACGTGGTTCCCTGTCCGACGAGATTGGTGCCCTGGCCCAGCCCGGGGCGCACCTTGTATAGATATGCGAGGCGCCGCCGGGTGATCACACTTGAGGTGTCGTGGCGCAAGAGAAGATCGGGCTGGCGATCCAATAATTCACTGAGGGCATCACAGAGATCCACCGACATCATGGTGGTGGTGAGGGCATTGCCGACCCGCCCCTTCCTGAAGATACCCTTCCCGTCCAGCAGGTGATCGATGAG